>JBATWM010000050.1:0-5620 GCA_049672605.1 Sulfurimonadaceae bacterium | reverse complement strand
TTTTGATGATGAGATAAAAGGTGCTGTCAAACATCTTCCTGACGCTGACGGACGCCGTGTAGAGATCGTCGGTAACAACTGCGGCGGGCACTTGGGCCACGTCTTTGAAGGTGAGCGTATGACAGCCAAAAACACACGTCACTGCGTCAATTACACCTCGATCAAATTCATTCCAAAAGATAAATAAAAACGTGATAGAATTGATGTCTGAGCTAACAAAACAATCACTTTTACGACATGCTGATGCGCATTCAGTCATTGATGTTATTGCAGGAACGTGGCAGGAACTCTTAGATGAAGAGGAACAAGAACTTTGCCTTGAGACTGTTTATGACCTGCTAGCCAATAGAGTCCCCAAACCAGAAAACTTTTCACTCTTAAGCAGTGATGAAAAAGCACAACATGAGATAGATGTCGATATGTTGTTGATCACTATTGATTTTAATGACCTAGGAAAGGTCATTTTTGACAATGCTGAAAATGAGAACCATTTCTGGTCTTTGGTTGGGAACAAAGACGATAAAAAGAACAAAAAGATCTTTACGGCACTATTTAGTTAATAATCTCATATTTACTCTGTACAAAGCCATTGTCATACCCTTTTGCAGAGATAAGCTTTAGACGCTTTTCATTTGACAGTGACCCAAAGAGTTGAATTCCTTCGCCCAACAAGATCGGAATAGTTGTTATGGTCATATCGGTCACGAGACCCTCTTCCAGAAAAGATTGGATAACGTGACCACCATCGATGTAGAGATGCTCACTGTTTTGCATGGTTAACATCGCCATTAACTCGGCAATAGAACCGCTGAACAGCTCAACATCATCGATCTGTTTTGGTAGGGCTTTCAACGATTGACTTAAAACAATCACCCGTTTGTCCGGATACGGCCACTCCTCAAAGCAGGCGACTTTGTTAAAGCTGTTCCGGCCCATCACCAACAGATCACAGGCATCATAGAGTGCACTGTAGCCAAAGTCCTCGCCTTCAAGCTCGTAGCGTTTGTCCATAAGCCAATCAATATTGCCATCAGGCTTTGCAATATAGCCGTCTAATGAAGTCCCAATAAATACAGATATTGTCATGATTCTCTTCTAATAGTTACGTAGTAGGTGTCTGCGATAAGTTCTACCGACAGATCATTATCACTCTCTTTTTTCATGGCATCAAAATATTGATCTTTAAGTTTGTCATAGCTTTCAGCAGAAAGTTGTTTCAAGAGACCACGATACGCAGTACTGTTGTTAAGTGCCCACCACTTCTCGATAGAGAGAGGATAGCGGATAGCCTTTTCGATCACTTCGACAGTATTTATACCGGCTTGTTTGCAGAGATAGTCAATATCTTCTTCATTTTGCAGGTCTTGCCAGCTCTCGGTAGGTCTTGTAACACCATAGCTCTCCAATAGATCCAAGAGTATTTTTGAAGAGGGATGAAAGGCATCAGCAGTAAATGAGGTAAAGATCAGCTTGCCGCCCTCTTTAAGGTGTGAGTACAACCTCTTAACAGTGTCTATAGGATTCGGTAAAAAGAAAAGTGCGTATGAACAGGTAATGACATCATATTTTTTAGCCATATCCAATGATTCGATGTCTGAACAGTGGAACGTTACATTGGAAAGGTTTGCCGCTTCTGCCTTTTGCTTCGCAACTTTTAACATCTCACTAGAGATGTCCAAAGCATCAAAAGAGACTCCAGGCAGAAATTTTGCACAGGTCAGAACCACATTGCCGGTACCGCTGGCAACATCAAGGGCATGTTCTAATGTGTCATCCCTTAACAGTTCAGCAACATTCTCTGCTGAGATCTTAAAAAGATCGATAGAGTCATATCCGTCTGCAACATCATCAAAGGTGGACTTTATTTTCTCTTTCAATTCATTGTCTGTCATTGTTTTTCTTTTGTGCGTAGAGGGAAATTTTTATCTATACATTATAGAAAGTTATAGATTTAGTGTAGATTGTGCAAAATGTTTAGCCGACTGCGCACTAGTGTGCGCCGAGAGCTAAACTTTTGTGCAAGATGCGCTGAAGCTGTGACTTTCTAGATTATTGGTCGTTGTTGGCTGCATATTCTGGCGTACAGAAGATCCCACAGTGGCATTTACCATCTTCTGGGATCTCTTTTTCGATCGCAGGTGGACATGGACAAGTACGGTTGTCAGCACTTACATGTTTACCATTCTCTTCAATAACCATGAAACATGGGCAGTAACGTTTACCGTAAAGCATCTTGTGACGAGCAAGACCCATTGTAACGCCTTCGTTAACGTCTTCATTAGGATTGTATACCCAGCCAAACTGCTTGTTAACTTTATCTGTAAACTTTTTTGTTTTTTCCATCTCGGCTAAAAACTCTGGTGAACTCATATCAATTTGTTGCATGTAAATCCTTTTTTTATTGTTGTCATTATAAAGTGATTTATCTTAAACATGCCGCCAATATTTTCTGGGTTAAAAATTTTTAAAGTCAAGTTGTAAAACTAAACAACTCAGTATGCTAAAATACTGTCCAATAAGGATAAAGATGCACGAAGAACAACTTTTTGAGATGGTCAATGAAGCCATTATATTTGCAAAAAATGAGTTAAAACAGAAACAAGAGCTTAAATCTTTTGCGATGGTACTGTTTAAAAATGGCTATATAGAAAGTGTTACTGCGGATGAAGAAAGTCATGACAACCAATATGAAGCTCTTGTCATATCATTACGGCAACGTGTATCAGATGAGCCAAAGATCACAGGTTTAGCTATCATCGCCAAAGTCAATATTCCTGCACTCTACAAACCGCCTGTAGACGATGGTATTAGAATCCATCTTGAAGAGCGTCATAAAGCAGACAACAAGATCGGTGCACGTTTTTTATATGTTCCTTATCAACTCTACAAAGGGGCGGGGTCAGATGAGATCACGATGCAACTGCTTGACCCTATTCCTGTTGCAATTCCACAAGAGATCTTTACCAAGTAAGTGTTACGTGTTACGTGTTACGTGTTACGTGTTACGTGTTACGTGTTACGAAAGATTGCGAAGCTTATCTTAAAACAATCTCAATGATTCCGACACATCGATTTATAGATTCCGGGTCAAGCCCGGAATGACGGAAACTAAGAACTAAAAAAGTTTTAGATTTAGTGCAGGTTGTGCCAAACATCTGACCGATAGCGCACTGCTGTGCGTGGAGAGTCAGATTTTGGTGCAAGATGTGCTGAAGCTGGAACTTTTTTAAGAGAGGCGCATTTTGTAATCTGCATACCCAAACTCTTTGACGATCTCAACATCGCCGTTTTGCTGTACCAAGACCAGAGAAGGAAGTTTGATACCATTAAAGGTGGTGTTTTTGACAAAGGTATAGTGGATCTGGTCTTCAAAGATCATCTTGTCACCTACCTTTAATGGTGTGTCAAATGAGTAGTCCCCCATGATGTCACCCGCTAAACAGGTGTTTCCGCCTAAACGGTAGGTATAAGCTTTTTCGCCAGCCTCACCTGAGCCGCGAACGTCTGCACGATACGGCATAGCTAAGGTGTCAGGCATATGTGCTTCTGCCGATGTATCCAAAATGGCAACATCCATACCGTTATGAAACAGATCCAAAACGGTAGAGACCAGTTCACCTGTCTGCCACCCTACCGCTTCGCCCGGTTCCAGATAGACCTCGATGTTGTTATGACGCTTTTTAAATGCCTTGATGATCTCTATTAGTTTTGCGACATCATAATCCTTACGGGTAATATGATGCCCTCCGCCAAAGTTGATGTACTTCATCTTGTCAATGTAGTCACCAAACTTCTCTTCGAACGCGGCTAACACACCTTCCAAGGCGTCCACATTCTGCTCACAAAGTGCATGAAAGTTCAGACCGTCAAGTTGATCTAAGAGACTCTCATCAAAATTCTTTTTTGTCGTCCCTAAACGGCTATAGAGTCCACATGGGTTATAAAGGTCAACAGGTGATGATGAGAATTCCGGGTTGACACGCAAAGAGATTGAGATGTTTGGATTTACTGCTTTAGCCTTAGCGGCAAATCGTGTTAGTTGAGAAGGTGTATTAAAGACGATATGGTCAGAAATAGAGGCGATCTCTTCGATCTCTTCTGCCTTAAACGCCGGAGAGTACGTGTGCGTTTCTCCTGGCATCTCTTCATGAGCGAGTAACGCTTCATGCAGGCCACTTGCTGTTGCGCCGTCAAGGTATTGACTGACCAGATCAAAGGTCGACCACATGGCAAACCCTTTGAGTGCGAGTATGACCTTAGCCCCACTCTCTTTTTTGACACGGGCCAAAAGCTTTAGATTGTTCTCTAAACGCGTAAGATCACAAACATAAGCAGGGCTTGGTAAGTTGTCGTAATTTAACATTTGCTCACTTTTTAGCTATTATATCGGTGTTTTATTAGCAATATTCTAACAAAATAAGTAGAAAAAGTGAGTGAAATGAAACAGATCGTCCTAGCCGTTATGGCCTTTTTTTTAATCATCAGTATGTATGCCGTCTTTACAAGTCTACAAAATATCGGTATCTTTAACGAAAACAACGCAACAACTGCAGACAATGCACCCAACAATGCTGATACTGATACTAAAGCTGCTAATGTAAAAAAAGCAGCCTACAAGATCCCTGCTTCAACACCAAAATCTAAACGTCTCTTTCTAGATAACACTATTGCCGCTATTACAAAAGTCAAAAAACGTCTTGATGCACAATACCAAATGGTGTATGAACTTAGCCTCAAAGAGAGTCTCGCACCAGATGAAGCAGCGACGATAGAAGAGCTGAAAAAGAGTTATAAGGTTGAAGGCATTCCTTGTCTTCTTAAACGCCTAAGAACACACCCTGTAAGCATCGTCATCGCTCAGGCAGCACTAGAGACAGGCTGGGGAAGCTCACGTTTTTACAGAGAGGCTAATAACATTTTCGGTATCTGGTCATATAACAAAAATGAGCCTCGTATTGCTGCGGGTGTTCAAAGAGACGGTGAGAAGACTATTTATGTCAAAAAGTATGCTAACCTCGAAGAGTCTATCGAAGGGTACTACAGCATGATGTCCAGAGGGCGTGCCTACAAGAAGTTTAGAGATGCCCGCCTGCATACGGATAACCCTTTTGAGATCATTCCTTTTCTTGACCACTACTCTGAACTTCGTCATGAGTATGTCAAACGTCTCTACTATGTTATTAAAAGCAACAAGTTCTACGAGCTTGACGAGCCTCAGTATCAGCCGCCGGGTTGGACGAACATTAAACCTGCCGATGCTGCATACCTGCTCCCTAAAAAAGAGAAGCCTGCTGCAAAAGTTGCCGATAAATGTAAAAAAGACAATAACGATACCATTGGCGACCAAAATGGCGATCTTAACAGTTCACACGCAGTCGATATAACAGCGCTGACCCAAGAGACAGAATCTACTGAAAATAATGCGTCAAAGAAAAGTGATACCGAAAGTCTACTAGTAGCTCATACTATCGACGTACCTCACAGTCATGACAGTGTTCAAGACGTCAATAAGTCGATAGAAAAGAACAGTTCGATTGAGACACCCATTAAGGTACACGACGTTAACACGGCAGAAATATAAGACAACAATAGCTCAATAAACTCCCTCTCGTTCCACCTC
>JBATWM010000049.1:0-3417 GCA_049672605.1 Sulfurimonadaceae bacterium | reverse complement strand
ATTTGATGCAGGTCACGCTGAACAGATGGCACATCCGCACCAATATCTTCTTCAATCGTGTTGAACACAGCGTACTTTGCATTTTGCAGTTCAAGAGCTTTTTTTTCTAATTGACGCTCTATCTGCTCTTTTTGTGCCAAAAGATCTTCAACCTCGTCGTGCAGGCTCTGTGTTTCGATCTCTAAGATAGACTCGGCGATGGTCTTCAGCTCTGGAAACTTGAGCTCCTCTTTGGCAATATGCCACTCTTTCTCAATGTGTTCCGCTAAAGAGAGCACTTTTTTATCAAGAGATGTTGCCTTGCGTTTTTTATAAAAACTACGTATATCACGTTCAAATTTTTCCATATCCATCTTATTTCCTTTGCTTTATAATACCATCTTGATATCTTGATGCGCTTTAAGTGCCTCAAAGAGAAAAGTACGTTCATCTTCATGTTGTACGATGAGGTTGAGATTTAGACTGACATACTTACCCGTTTTAGAAGCTTTAGAGTGCTTTAACGTATGCGCACGCTCTAAAATAACAGAGTGTATTGCGGCTTTCAGTTTTTCTTTCTCTGCACCGATGATCTTATATTCCCAGCTGCAAGGGTATTCCAGTTCCAACTTTCTGTTCTCACCTTCGCCGATAACTCTGAGATTAGGTTTATCTGTTGCCATTTCTTATCCTTTACGTGAAAAATCGCCGCTTTTACCGCCTGACTTTTCCTCAAGCTGTACATGACGGATGACCATCCCTTTGTCAATTGCTTTGACCATGTCATAGATGGTCAAAAGGCCTATACTTGTACCGGTAAGTGCTTCCATCTCAACACCGGTCTGTCCTGTCAGCTTGGCGGTGACAGTAAGTTTGAACCCAGGCAATTCAGGCAGCTCATCAACATCACAGTTGATACCGCTAAGATTAAGAGGATGGCACATCGGGATCAGGTCCGATGTCTTTTTTGTCCCCATAATGGCAGCGATGACGGCGGTTTGAAGAACAGGCCCTTTTTTCGTCTTTTCCGTTACGATAGCATCGTAAGCATCTTGGCTCATCTCAATAATACCGCTGGCAACAGCAACACGTGTTGTCTGGTTTTTATCAGAGACATCGACCATTTTTGGTCTATCTTTTTCGTCTAAATGGGTTAAATTCATCATCTCTTCTTTATTTTAATTGTTTAATTATACCAAATCCATTCGTTACCGTTACTGTTTGACTTGTATATATAAAGTGATAAAGTTGATCTATATCAGTAATAAGAAACATAGCATAGAGATATAATACAATGAATTACTTTTTGTGTGGGAGTGGAATGTGAAAAAATTAATTTTGATGTTATTGATCGCGGTGTCACCGATGATGGCATTTTCACTTTTTGATGGGAATAAAGGGACAGATAAAGAGTATTTGCAACTTGTCTCTTCGATTAAAGATGTTGCGATCAGCACACAGAAGACACGTGGTCTTACTAACAGCTTTATGAACGGCAATGTCGCTGCTCAGCTTCTTGTCTATGGGCAACGAGAACAGATGATAAGAGATTTTGAAGAGATAAACAGACTCTCATCTAAGGCTAAACTACCTGAAGACTACTCAAAAGAGTCGGCAGACCTGATGAAAAAGCTCAAAAAGCTCAACAAAAAAGCCTTTAAAAAGAACCCGGCAGAAGTCTTTGTTTCTTATACATCGGTGATAGAGCAGTGGATAGCACTAAATGGAAAGATCATTGATGTCCACTTTAAATCAGGTAATGCAGATGTGTATGCGGCTGTTTCTATGTTAAATAATACACTTTTACCACTTACTGAGAACATAGGTAAACTGCGTGGTATGGGTTCTGGTATTGTTGCTAGAGGTACTTGCCAAGAGGAAGAGACTGTCAAAATGCACAGTTTTGCGACCAATATTGAACATTATCGAAATACCATGGAGACATACTTAGATAAAAGGGGTTGTAATCGTCTTTCACCGAGAGACCTTAGCGGGTTTAATAAAAAGATCGCTGCTTATACAAAACTGACAAATGAAAATGTTATAGGCAAAGATGAGATCAATCTTGATGCTAACAAGTTTTTTGATCAAGGAACAGCATGTATTGGCGGCGTGTTGAAAATTTACAATGCGATCTCTAGTGAGATAGAGAGCAAGCTCTAACTACCTCAGACTCTTTTTAGAGCCTCTTCATATTCCTCAGGGTAGTTGAGGTTAATAAAGGGTGCTTCTTCAAACATCACAAATTTACTTTTTGACATTTTGAGCAGTTGACCCAAGCGGTGATTGTCTTCTTGCAGCATGGTCTCAAATGATGGCAAGAGAGAACGGTGGTAGATACCGCACATCGGATGGCTCCCAGAGGGTGTTTTTGCGATGACCGCATCAAGGTCACTGCTGTCATTTTCCAGTAAGACTCTGATCTCTTCCTCACCTACAAAGGGCGTGTCGACGCTCAAGACAAAAATACGTTCATCTTGCAGCTGTTGAAACATCGCCTCAAAACCTGCTGTTGGTGCAAAAACACTCTCAGTTAGTGAATCTTCGATGATATTTGCATCAAAATCAAACTTGTTCACTTTGGCAGAAATATAGACATTCGCAAATAGTTTAGAGAGGCGTTGGTATTGATACTCAGCCAATGAGGTGTAATCACCAAAAGGGAGCAGTGATTTATCTTGTCCCATGCGCGAACTTTTACCACCGGCAAAGATGACGCAGGGAATATCAAATGGTATTGCCAGGTTAGACACTGCGTACCTCTTCTAAAAACATTTGGACAAGTATAGTATGCATCATGTAAAACCTCTGTAAAATGGGTGACTATGAACGAATGAAATTTGCTTTTACAAGTCTCAAAAAGAGCAGGACCGACAGCCCTGATGCTCCGAAGATCATCGCCATGACCATGATCTGGTAGCGGGCAGCAATGAGCGGTGAAATACCGGAGAGAATCTGTCCTGTCATCATTCCCGGCAGGGAAACGAGCCCGACAGCAAAAAGCCCGTTAACGACAGGGATCAGGGCAGCATTATAGGCCTGCATCGATGCTTGGTGGTACGCAATGTCATTGGAAAGATCATGTGACAACCTCTCCGCGGCAAGAGAGATCGCTGTCATGGCGTTGGCAAAGATCATTCCGGCAAGCGGGATCATATAACTTGGCTGATACCAGGGATCGAGTCCGATGACCACTTGGGTGACCAGCAGCAGTGTTACACCCCCGCCGATGGTAATGCTTATAAGTGCTTTTACATAAAGCGCTTTACGCTGCTGAGCAACAGTACGCAACGATATCCAGCTGGCTGCGAGCAGCATGACCGAGAGGACCAAAAGAACGACAATGCCGGTTTCGGCTTTAAAAATATAGATGAGAAAATAGCCGATGAGAAGCAGTTGCAACACCATTCTGGCCATGGCGTAGAGTGCCGTTTTATA
>JBATWM010000048.1:0-40395 GCA_049672605.1 Sulfurimonadaceae bacterium | reverse complement strand
AAAGTCGCATTCAAAGAGCCGATGGAAGAGGGGGTTGCCGGCGTGATCGGCAATGTTATTGCTCAGATCACTGGTGCCACTGACAAGAGCGGGTTTAAAGGACTTAACGGTAGATTTGCCCGCCACTCTCTGATGGATTTCAGTGCCCCTATCAGCTCAAGTGCACGATTTACACGTGTTGACACAGGGGAAAGTGTCGATGTCTATTACAATCCAAACGTTGTACCGCCGCTGCCTGACATGCAGCCACTGATGCAAAAAGTGATGAGCGGTTCGGCCGAACCGGAGGACATCAAAGCCTTTGGTATATTTTGGCAGGAACGTGTAGAACGAATACTCATCAGCCACAGAGATGATGTCGAGATGATCCGAGTTGAGGTAAATGCATAGTCTTACTCTGAAGAGACTTTTGAGCCAATATCATCGTCACTGTAAAAGCTATGTGTCCCATCGCAAAATGGAAGATTTTCAGAACTTTTACAGCGGCAGAGATGATAGGACTTTGTTTTATCAACCGTAAATGACTTTGGTTCACATGATGTGCCTTCATGACTCCCGTCACAGAAGAGTCCATTGTTACTGCGACCGCACATACAAAAATAGTAGGTTTCTCCCGCTTCTAGTTCAGTACCTTGGGGTTTGTTGAAAAAGACAACTGCATCTTTACACATGACAACTCCTTTTATGTTATCTGTTAAGTATACCTCAATTTTATTCTTCAATATTGATAGTATAATGTCACATCTAAAACCCCAAGTACTTATTTATTGACTTGGATTAAACAAAGAAGCATTTATGAGCAGTAAACTATTTTCCACCCTCCCTTTAGAAAAGGCGATGATCGACAATTTGGACTCAATGGGCTATGCCGAGATGACAGCGATTCAAGAGCAGAGTCTTCCGCTTACTTTAGCAGGAGAAGACATTATTGCGAAAGCGAAGACGGGTAGCGGTAAAACAGCGGCCTTTGGTCTGAGTATGTTACATAAACTCGATGTCAAGAAGTGGAAAGTGCAAGGGCTCATCATGTGTCCTACCCGTGAGTTGGCTGACCAGGTGGCTGAGGAATTGCGCAGACTTGCCCGCTTTAAACACAACATCAAGATCTTGACACTATGCGGCGGTATGCCGTTGACGCCTCAGCGTATCTCCCTTGAACACGGTGCGCATATTGTTGTCGGAACACCGGGCCGTATTCAAGACCATATTGGTAAAAATACACTGGACCTCTCCAACGTGCACACACTGATCTTGGATGAAGCAGACCGCATGTTGGACATGGGGTTTTTAGACGACATCAAACAGATCATCTCGCACATGCCGAGTGAACGTCAAACACTGCTTTTCTCAGCGACCTATCCTGACGAGATCAATTTTTTAAGCCGCACTATTATGAAAAATCCAAAGACAGTCAGTGTTGAACACCATGAAGAGAAGCCTGATATCAAACAGACATTTTATAAGACGAGTGAGTCTGAAAAAGATGCTGATCTTCTGAAACTTCTGCTGCACCATCAGGCCAATGCGACGATCATCTTCTGTAACATGAAAGTCACTTGTGATGAAGTCAGTGACTATCTTAATGATATGGGACTGTATGCGCTTGCACTTCATGGTGACCTTGAACAGCGTGAACGTACTGAAGTTCTGTCACTCTTTAGTAACGGAAGTGCATCGATCTTAGTGGCAACCGATGTTGCGGCTCGCGGTCTTGACGTCAAAGACCTTGATCTGGTCGTTAACTATGAGATACCGAACCAAAGTGAGGTCTATGTTCACCGTATCGGCAGAACAGGGCGTGCGGGTAAAAGCGGTATAGCTGATACACTCTATACACCTCGTGAAGAGAGAAAAATTCCAGAGGTGGAAGAGCAGTTGGGAACGACAGTTGATTATGGCGATATTAATAAACTTAAACATAACGATCTCTACTCACCAAAATATGCCACGCTCAAAATTGACGGCGGCAAGAAAGATAAACTGCGACCGGGCGACATCGTCGGTGCTATTACTTCAGATAAAACGGTAAAAGGTGACGAGATAGGAAATATCAATGTCACTGCTATGCGCTCATATGTTGCTGTTGAACGTGCAAAAGCGAAGATGGCTTTTAATCTTATCCGTGATGGAAAAATGAAGGGGCGTAACTTCAGAGTTCACCTACTGGATTAGTAAGTAGGTGTCCATAGTACAAGTTGGATTTTTATTAATTTTTGATCAAGCATAATATGTTTAAAGATGAGATATTTCTCATTCTTTCATACTTTTTTCATCTTGACAACTGTTGTTCTAATCTGAACTCTATTGACTACACCCTTTCCTTTTTCACGACTCGGCATTTAGTGCCCCCCCTGTACGGGGCTTTAGCACTTTATCTCCGCAAAAAACGAAACCAAAAAGCTCTCGAATCGGCTTCGAGCCCGATAGCTATCGGGTACCGCAGTTCCAGTTGATATAACTCTAAAAACAGCTAACTCGCTACGCTCAGAAGGTCTACGGCGTTGATGCTACGCATAATAAATCTGTTTCCAACCCTATAAAAGCCAAGCAGTTGGCTTTTTACGATGTGGCATTTAGTGCCACCCTGCATTGAGCTTTAGCTCTTTAACTTCACGGGTTTCATCTTAACGTGTCATATCAACTTCCCCTGCGCTTTGTAGATGCTTCGAAAAAGAGCAAGCGGTAACGCATTGATGAATTTAAAGCTTACGCGTTTATCCCTATTTGACTTCTCTAGTGACAGTTAGTGCTAGAGTCATGTAAGTTTAGAGGACAGCTAACTAACTGCTTTAGAGATTGAATTTCAAGGTCCCAACAACAGCGTCTCTCTTTTTTTCTCGAAAACTATTTCTCTGACGCGACAGAGAATGAAATGCATGGGAGTAGCTTGGCTACGAGTCGTGAAAAAGTTCGGCCTATCACAGTTCAAAAGGTGAGGGGACTTATGTTCAAGGAAAAGTTGAACCTATGACTATTCAAATAAGTTGAAAATACATTTTGTCAATAAATTTCGCTTAGTAATATTTAAATAGAATATAGGGTGATATAAATCTGGATCTATAGAATTCTTGATTTGAGAAATTGAGTTATAATTTCAAGATGAAAATCTATCATCTATTTTTGTTTTGTACCATCTTTATAGGTACAACACTTTCTGCCTCACCTGCAACACAAGCGGCCATGTTGGCAGACGATGTATACCTTTCCCAGCAGCAATTTATAGCCAAATATGAAAACCCTGCTTATGAGCTAATCCCTGCTAAGGCGCTGAGTATTAAGTACTACCTCTTTTCACAAAAAGAGCAGTTGGTCATAGTCTTTGAAGGGACAAAAGATATGTCTGGTTTGCAGACTGATCTTACCATCAATGAGGTACAGTTTCTCTCTGAAAAAGGGAGCCTAGTACATAACGGATACTTTTCAGAAGCGTTAAGTGCCCGTTTTTTTCTCTCGCCTTATTTGAACAAAAATAAAAAGATTATTATCACCGGACACAGTTTGGGTGGTGCAGTAGCACATCTTTTAGCAGCGATACTCTACAGAGAGGGTTACGCTGTAAACCTCTATACCTTTGGTGAACCGCCGGTTGGAAATGAACGCTTTGTAGAGTCCATTAAGGGGTTGTCGCATGAACGTTACACCCATGTTTTTGACCTGATCCCGATGTTGAAAAAAGAGTACGTCGTTAAGATGAAAGCGGCATTGAGTTATCTGAATAGACAGTTGCCGGAAAATGAGATGTTTTATGACCTTGTTGCTTCTATTGATGGCATCTCATATGCGTATGTTCATCAGGGAGAACATCATTACATCTATAATTTAGGGAGTTTGCCTGCGGGGTACGATGAAAGTCCGTGGTACAAGCAGATGGTGACAAGGGTACAGCTGTACCACTCATCGAAGAATTACTTTGAAGGGGTTCAATAAAGGTGCTCTATCACACCTCTAAAGTAACTCCTTTTAGCAAGTGATGTTTACAGGAGTCCCATATCAGCGAACTGTTCTGCAGTCATCTTTTTTCTGTCACCTTTTGGATTGTAGACGTACCCTTTGGTCGCTCTACCGTTCTCAACATTGATCTTATATTTTAGATTTCCGTCGCTGTAATACTCTTTGAGCGTTCCCTCAAGAACTCCGTCGTCGTTGAAATAGAGTTTTGCTTTTAGATTGCCGTCGGGATAGGTTACTTTTTTAACACCGACATTGTGGTCATCAACATAGGTAGAGACAGATTTTATCTCACCTGTTTCATAGTACTCTTTTTGCTTACCGTGGATCTTCCCGTTTTGCATAGGAATATCAGCCTTTAGTCTGCCGTTTTCGTAAAAGCCCAAGGTTCTTCCATGGACTTTTCCATCACGGAAGTTTGTCTTTGTTTTCAAATTTCCATTTGGATAGTAGGCCTTTGCGACACCATTGAGTTTACCGTCTTTATAGGTACGCTCAAACTTTGTTTTACCATCAGGGTAGAGGGTCTTTTTGACTTCAGCACTTAAAGATACCGTTGCTAACATTGCTACAAGAGCGAGACTGAGTTGTTTTTTCATTTTTGTTTCCTTATATTGAGTTGGATGTGAGCTTGGCATTACAGACCTAACTCTTCGGGGTCGACATGTTTTTTTATGCCGACACCCGGGTGCGCATGCGGTTGATGGTCTTCTCCTATTGGACAGATGGCCTCAATGTTGTCAATGAGTACCGGTACCAAAAAGAGTGAGACCACCGTTGCTGCAATAGAACCGAATATCAAGGCGATACCAAGACCCCCAAAGATCGGGTCAGTTGAGAGCAGTAGACTTCCCAAGATGATGGCAATGGCCGTCATCAAGATAGGCTTGGCCCGTGTTGAGGTCGAGATAGCGATGGCGCGTCTCTTCTCGACACCTTTATTGATCAAGGCCTTAGAGAAGTCGATCAATAGAAGTGAACTTCTGGCGCTGATACCCATTAACGAGATAAACCCGATCAGTGAGGTCGCTGTCAGGAAGAAGTTTGTACCCACCACCACAAGTGAGATGATATCGGTAATAAAGTGACCGACAATTACACCGATGATAGAGAGGAAACTTGCCAGCAAGATGACCCCGCTCAGCGCAAATGACTTGTAGTAGACGACCATCAGCAAAAACATCAAGATCAGTGCGGCGATAAAGGCACCGCCAAGGTCACGGAAGGTGTCGAGCGATACTTTCATCTCCCCATCCCATCTCAGCAGCATCTTGTCGCCACTCTCTTTATGCACGAGGTTCAGATCAAACATATAGGTCGATGCCGGGTTTGAGTTTGTAACATTAAAATCTTCAGAGAGTTTCTCTATAAGTGCCGCTCTTGCATCCAAGAGAGGGTAGACTTGGGACACCATGTCACATTCCGATGTGATCGTAACAACATTTTTTAGATCTTTTCTAAAGATGGTAGGGTTAGACGGGACCTCTTTGACAGTGATGACCTCTTTGATCGGGATCATCATCCCTCTAGGGTTCATCAGTTTTAGACGTGAGAGTTTCCAGTCAAGTCCACCTCTGGAGTTATTGCAGATTTTTCGGCTTTCACCGTCAAGACGGATGAAGATAGGGATCTGGTCTTGCTGCTCTTTTGAATTTTTAACGGCAACGACCATTCCTTCGAAGGCAAGATAGAGAATATTGTTTACCTGTTCGACATTAAGCCCACTGCGAATGATCTTCTCTTTGTCCGGAATGATCTCAAAGTGGGGATATATATCGTCTTGCATGATGTCAATATCGACCAGACCCTCCGTCCCTTCTAGAACAGTAGAGACCTCATTGGCTGTTTTGCGCATTAAAGCATAATCTTTACCAAAGATGTTAACAACGATCGTTGCCATTGTAGGCGGACCAGATGGCATCTCGACAAACTTGATCGTTGTCCCTTCGACCAGAGACTCACAAGCTTCTTGTACTTCAGGACGTATACGGTGGATCATCAAGAAAGAAGGCTCATCACGATGATGTTTGTCGGTGAGGTTGACTACGATCTCTGCCTGGTTCTTCATCCGTTTAAAGTCGCTTCCTTTAACAAGACCGGCATAGTCAAGTGGCGCTCCCTGTGCTAAAAAGACCTCCATATCATGAACATTGGGTTCTTGTTTGAAGTATTTTAAAATACAGCTTGTGACCTTTTCTGTCTCTTCCATAGAGCTGTTTGTTGCCGTATCGACATAGACGCTGAATGTGTTGGCACTTTTACCCGGAAGCATTTTTGCTAAAACGATACCGGTAGGGATCATTGCCACGGCAAGGAAAAAGGCGAGAGTGATGTATAGTTTTACCTTTCTCTTTTTCTTGGGAGAATTTAAAATACCGTAGATCAGCTCTTCCATCAGCGATGCCCTTTCGCACGTTTGATCATCTTTTTGGCAAGAAAAGGGGTAAAGACATAGGCCACAAAGAGTGAGACAGCCAGTGCTACCGGCACGTTGAGCGGAATAGGGGTCATAAACTGTCCCATCATACCACCGACAAAGGCCATCGGCACCATGGTCAAAATAATAGCTATGGTTGCGATGTTGGTCGAAGGCCCGATCTCATCAGTTGCTTCGATAATGATCTCATCGAAAGTCTGATCTTCCGTCTCTTTAAGGTGCATCCGTCTGTGGATGTTCTCGATAACGATAATGGCGTCATCAACGATCAGTCCCAAACTCAGTAAAAAGGCGAAGAGAGTGATACGGTTGATGGTCTGATCGGTCATATAGGCGATAAAGAGTGTTGTCGCCAAGATCATCGGTACCGCGATCGAGACCACTAACGATTCACGCCAACCTAGAAAAGGAATGAGAATAAGACCGATAATACCGATAGTGATGACGAGGTGATGGATAAGCTCGCTTACCGCTTCATTGGCTCTAATACCGTAGTTCCGCGTCACGATGTACGATATGCCGGCAACATCCAGGCGTTCGCGGTTTTCTTCTAGCATCTCTGTGACATCATGAGCAATATGTACCGCATTGGTCCCTTTGAGCTTTGAGACGGTGAGTGTGACCTGGTTGATAGGATCATCAAAGGTACTGTTGTCATCTCGCATAGCGATCTGAGATCTCTGAAAATGTTGTATGTCATCACTAAACTCTACATCGGCAACATTTTTCAGGTAGATCGGTGAGCCCATGTACTGTGCGACGATCAGGTCTTTCAAGTCATCAATGTCTTCAATACCGTTTTTTACACCAAAGACAATAAGTGAGCCTTTAGACGAGGGAGCTTGGATATTGGGCGCGTTATTGGCGATGGCTTTGACCGACTGGGCGATCTGTCCCAAGGAGAGGTGGTAGCCTGAGAGCTTGTCCAGATCGACCTGTATATTAAATTGGGGACGGTGAATTCCCTTGAGTGTACTTTTGGATACATTGTCAATGGCATTGAGGTCTTGTTGGATTTCACGTACCAGTCGGTACTGCTCGATAGTGTTTTTATCACTGCCGTCATTTTGATAAAAGGCGACCGTGACCACCGGAATATCGATGTCAATGTCAAAAGGTTTGACCAGCGGCATCTGCATTCCAGCTGGCATAGTGTCCATATTCTGCATGACTTTATCGTAAAGTTTGAGATTAGACGACTCTCTGTCTTCGCCGATAAAGTACTGGACATTGACCATGCCGACATTGTTCATGGCCGTACCGTAGACGTGTTCTACCCCTTTGATCTCGCGAATACGGCGCTCAAGCGGTTTGATAACAACATTGGTGATCGCTTCAGGCGAGGCACCGGGGACCACCACAATGATGGACCCGCCGCTCACTGCGATCTGCGGATCTTCCTCACGCGGAGCGATGAGAAGTGTGATGTAACCTAGTAGCAGTATCGAGATCGCCATGATCATCGTAAGCGGGTTATTAAGGAACATTTTGGCCATATGGCCGGCGATATTTTTACTTTGGTACTCTTCAGCCATATACTCTTATTTCCAAGCTAACTGGTTTTTGTCAACATTGACAAGGATCTTGGCATACATACCCGGGAAGATCTTGTCGCTGGTCTTTTTAAAATCAACAATGATCTTAAAGGTGTGGGCCATCGGGTTTGCACTGGGTACGATGGACTTGATAACACCGACAGTCTTATACTTTAGTGAAGGGATCGTGATCTTGACCTTCTGGTATTTGTTGACATATTGCAGGTCTGACTCTGCCACCTCACCTTCGATCTGCAGATGGTCAAGGTCGACAATGATCATACTTAACATCCCCGGAGCTATGAGGTCACCGACGCGGATACGTTTTTCAACGATGATTCCGTCATTGGGAGCTTTGACCTCAAGATAACCGGTAATGGTCGAGACCTGTTTCACTTTTTCAGAAGCATTTTTGACAAGCACCTGCGCAGAAGCCAAACCGGCTTCAACATTGTCGGCTGTCATGTCAAGGTTTTCAAACTCTACCGTGTTTCCAAGACCTCTTTTTTTCATCTGACTCTGCTGTCTGTCGATAGAGCGTTTACGTGTACGGTAGACATCGACGATGGCAACGGCTTGCTCAAGAGCCAGGTCGGCCTGGTTTTTCAAGATGTCAAACTCTGCTGACTCAAGTTCAAAGAGCGTGTCTTCACGCTCTACTTTGTCACCAATGTCGAAATAGACATGTTTGACATAGCCCATGTAGCGAGCACCGATCATCTTCTGGTTGTAAGAGACAACAGTACCTGTCAGTTTCAGCTCGATCGCAGAAAGCTGTGTTGTCAAGAAAAATATGAGAACTAAATATATTTTTTTCAATTCATTTACACCTTTGATTAAACACATCTATATTGAAGCCTATACTATAAGTACCTCATGCATCTATTTAGTAGGGTTTTAAAAGGACCCTAGATTGTCTTTACCATGTACGCAGCTGCGTATGACACTCCATACACTGCTTCATGATCTTAGTATACGCCTGAATAGCTTGTGGTGTATCACCATCTTTAAAACGCTGCATGATCAACTTTGTTTTTTGATCGATCTTCTTTGTTATCTTATGCGAAAACTTGACCTTATCATTCATATATCGCGTCATCGGGTCTTTCTCTTCTTTCTCTTCAAGAGGCGGTTCGACTCTTCTTACGGCATCAGAGAGTTTGATAGCACCATCTTGCACAATGTCATTATTGTTATAGAAGAAACCTGTCTGTATCTGTGACATCGCTTCTGCCATGACCTGCATATCTTTAATACGATCTTCTTTTGTATACGCCTCTGCAAAAATTGCTGTACTCAAGAGCAATAGAAAAAGGGAATTTTTCATCGTAATCCTTTGATAAATTATCTAGCATGTAAGTTATTATAACCAAAGAATTTTTGAAGTTAGTTACATTTTGTAAATTTCTATATTTTGGTAGAAGATGTTACAAAAGTGTAAATTGATGACTTTGATTAGCTCTTGAAGCCCATAAAATAGGGGTTTCAATACCATGCGTAAACGGTATAATATTTATTATCATTGGACTTTATAATTGTTCTATAAGTAAATAAAATAGGGGGCTATAAGGGTTTTTTATCTGTAATAGGCGTTTAAATATAATCTACAGTAATATGGGAATTTAAGACACACTTTAGGTTCTGAGGGCTATAGTTTTCTTAGACATAACAAAAAAAGGATAAAAATGAAAAAAACAATTGTGGCAAGTGCTATCGCACTAAGTGCATTAACAACAACAGTAACAGCGGGTGATTTCAGTTTTGGTGACATGTTCAAGGACATGAAAGACGCAACAACGACAATGAGTCATGATGCTCGTGATACTGCGGATTCAATGAAAGACGGTGCAGTTGAAACAAGTAAAAGTGGTGAGCGTACAGTGACGAGTGTTAGTCATGATGCGCGTGATACAGCTGTTAAAGCGTCTGACGATCTTAAAACAAGTGAAATCGCAACGGTTAAAAGTGGCGAAATTACATCAACAAGCGTAAGCCGTGATGTTCGTGACTCTACAGTTGAACTTGCAGAAGATACTAAAGATACTGCAACAAATGCGACACGTGACATGAAAGATAGCTCAACAATGGCTACAAAAGATTTCAAAGACTCTACAGTACAGATTTCTCACGACCTGAGTGACTCAACTAAAACTGTTTCCGGAGATGCTAGAACGTCAACAACGACAGTTTCAAACGATCTACGTGATTCAACAGAAACAACATCGAACAACTTGAACGATTCAACTAAAACGACGTCTAATAACCTGAACGATTCAGCAAAAACAACGTCAAACAACCTGAATGATTCAACTAAAACAACGTCAAACAATTTGAACGATTCAACGAAGACGACGTCTAATAACCTGAACGATTCAGCAAAGACAACGTCAAACAACCTGAACGATTCAACTAAAACGACATCTAATAACCTGAACGATTCAGCAAAGACAACATCGAACAACCTGAATGACTCAACTAAGACGATCTCTAATGACATCGATGATTCAACAAAAACGATCTCAAATGATGCTAGAACATCATCGACTACAGCGTCTAACGACATGAGAGATTCTACTGACAGTATCTCAGATAATGCCAATGATTCGACTAAGACTGTATCTAATGATGCAAGAAAATCGAGTGTAGAAGCATCTAATGATGCAAGAAAATCAACAGATTCAGTATCTGACAATGCAAGTGACTCAACACGTTCAGTTGCAAACAATGCAAGTGAAGCAACACGTACATTGTCAGAAAGTGATTATGCTGACTATAAACGTTATAAAGAGTCTCAAAAATAGTAGATTGGCTTTTTAGCGTTACTTTTAGACGGGAAGGGTACACTCTCTTCCCCTTCCTTAAAATCTCCATATATTTAAAGCAATTTATATATAAAATATAGTCACTATCTTTTATCTGTAAATTGAAGCTTACCAGGGTTTATAGAAATACCCTTATTTAGGAGTTGTAATGAAGAACAAATATCAAAGTCTGTTACTGTTAAGTACCTTAGTCTGTCTGAACAGTAATGGTTTTAGTGCTGACACTGACAGTGTGGAAACCAAAGAAAATATTATAAACATTACCGTGCCAAAAGCACCGGATGCACCTAAAGTCCAGGCTGTTGTACCTACTGTGAACCTCATTGTTGAAGGTCAAGAGGTCTCTGAATTAAAAGTTCAGCCCACAGAGGAAGTCACACCTCAAAAAGAGGAGAACACAAGTGCCTACGGGATCATTGACGGTAAAAGATTTCCACCAAATTACTATAAAAAAGATGAGGCCAAATCTTCTGAAAAGATAGAGGTCGGTGAGGTCAAAAATGCAAAAATAGCTGCTTATTTACAAGGCCCGCTGATCTCTAAAGATGAGGTCAAATCAAAACTCGAAGCAGCCGGTTTTACACTGTTGGCAAGCTACAAGATCGACAAAAAAGGTACCGTCACCTCAATGGTCTTTACCGACCAGAACATCAGCGCTGCAGCAGCAAAAGAGAGTAGAGGGTTTGCCGGTTCGCTGCGCCTTTTGGTTGATGAAAAAAACAGCCAGATCAGCATTTCCAACCCTATCTATGTCATGAAAGCATTTATGCAAGATGAGTATGACAATGAGCTTGCGACACAAACACTAAAACGTCTGCGAGACAACTTTGATGGCCTGCAAAACTCAAAAGATGTTGTGAAGTTTATTCGACTGCCGCGTTATAAATTTATGAACAGTATGCCGGTCTATGAAGATATGAAAGAGGTTGCTTCGGGTAAAAATGAGACACTGCTTGCAAAAGCAAGACAGTCCAAGGCAGTCATTTATGAGCAGAAACTTAGCAATGGTTCAACGGTCATAGGGGTCAAACTCTCAAAAAGAACAAGCAAGTTTGTTAAAAAGACGGGCTATCAGAACAGTGAGCTGTTACCGTATCCTATCTTGATCGAAAACAACAAAGCGAAGATCCTTGCGCCGAAGTATTACATCGCTGTGATGTATCCGCTTCTTACTATGTCAGAGTTTATGACCATTGCCACGATACCGGGTGCGATCGAAAAAGATTGTGACAAGATCTTTCGTTAAGAGAGTGGATAAAGTGTAAAAAGAGTTTTGACGATCCGTCAAAACGCCAGCTCTAAAGAGAGCTGATGCAAGGTAGAGAATCAGTTAGCAGGTAGAGGATTTATTATTATTTTGTCTTGCGAACCTGCAACACGATCAGCTGTTATTATTGTCTTGTGCGAGAGTGAGACACTTTTCATAGGCTGCATCGCAGTCGCTATAACATGTTTCTGAACCATCTTCGGCTGCATCACATTTTAACAGACAGCCATTATATGTCTCTTCGCACTTGCTTGCTGCATCGATCTCTTCAGCAATTAGAGGCGTCAAAAAAAACACTGTCACCATCAAGGTTTTAAAGATTTGCATAACATTCATTTTCTAAGGTCTCCGTTTTATAGTAATATTTATCTCGCAAAATTAGAGATAATATATTTTACACTTATTCTCTTAATTCACTAAAGCGTTTTAGCAGATACTCGAGTTCTATTCTCTTTTCAGCTTTGGCATCAACCTTCTCTTCTAGAAAATCAACGACTAGTTTTTGCAATTTTATTTTTTCTAGTCTATTGATGTTAGTGATACCACCGGGGTTTAGGACGTTTACTTCCAGTATTTTGTCACCGATCATGTCGAGCCCGACAAAGTACAAGCCGTCAGAGACCAGTTTGGTCCCTACCTTTTTACACACTCTTTTTTGACTCTCAGTCAAGGTGTACTTATGTGCAGTTCCTCCGGCTTGGATGTTGGCGCGTATCTCACCGGTTGCCGGTTTTCTGTTATAGGCACCAATGAATTTACCATTGAGCATTAACACTCTGACATCACCGTTTTCAGCACCTTCAATGTACTCTTGTAAAATGACATAGTTGTCACCTGTCTCATCGATGTAAAAGTCGAGTAGAGAGTTTATGTTTGTACGGGCATTTTTTTCAAGAACGATTACCCCGCGACCGCCCGAACCGTCAAGCGGTTTGAGGATCATCTTGTCATGCTTAGACTCATCAATCGCCTTGTTGATAAACTTTTTGCTTCCAGAAACATGTGTGACTGGCAGGTAGGTGTTATGCGGATCATGGAACGTAGTAGTGTAAAGTTTGTTATTTGCTTTTCTGATCCCATCCACATCATTGATCATCACCACTTCATCTTTGATTGCATCAAGAAAGTTTAACACCAAGGGATTGATCGGTGGGTCTTTACGGATCATCATACAGTCAAATGCATGCAGGGCACTGATCTTTTTATGGAAGGTCGCTTTTTTATAAAAGGTCGTGATGTTCTCGGGGATCTTATCCATCACATCGATCGTTTCTATAAATCCATGCACCACATTGTTTCGAACAGTCAGGTTGTCTGTGTAGAGAATAGAGACCTTATGCCCTCTGACCATACACTCTCTGATAATCGCCAATGTCGAGCTGTCTACCGGCTCAATAGTATCCCAATTTGCAATGATAAAACCTATGTGCATCGCATCTCCCATAATATATTTTGTCTCTAATTATATCTCTTATTTCAAATATCTAAGGCTATATCTGTAATTAGGACGATTTATTTGGTAGATCAACTGTACAGTTTTCTAATTCATAAGTTGCTGATCATAAATAAGCAATATTCTGGATTACACTTTAACCGCAACGGAAAGAAAGAGACTCTCTTTATAGGTCAGTACTTTTTGGTCTAACTCATATTTGGTACAAAGCAGCTGCCTTTGCTCCCCAGTTAACTCATTCCATCATACATATCTTGAACACATTCGACTTCTCTCCAGTACGTGATGAACAGTTAACGCTAATTAATGATCAATACAAACTTATGAAGCAACCAGTTCTTGTACATTGTGGAGATGGGGAGGATAGAACAGGTCAAGTAATTGAATTGATAATTAGTAAATACAATTATTGAACATTGCTAAATACTAATAAGATTTTTTAAAATTCATGGAACTAAATATGAGTAGAAAGTTTGAACGTACTTGGTAGCTATTTTTTAATTACTGTGCCAACACCTTCGCTGGTAAATATTTCAAGAAGTAGAGCATGCTCTACTCGACCGTCGATGATATGTGCTTTTTGGACACCGCTATCTATCGCTTCGATACAAGCATTGACTTTCGGAATCATACCACCGGTGATGGTACTATCTTTTTGAAGTACTTTGATCTCATCTTTGCTCAAGGTCGCCAAAAGGTTTTTATCTTTGTCCATAACACCCGGGGTGTCCGTCATGAAAATGATCTTTCGAGCACCCAAACTCGCAGCGATCTTGCTGGCAGCAAAATCGGCGTTGATGTTGTATCCGGGGTGATTGATCTCGTCACTGGTAGCGATCGGGGCAATGACAGGAATGAATTTTTCTGCGATCAGGTTCTTGATAACCGTAGGGTCAATCGAGACGATGTTCCCAACCAGACCATATTTTTCATAATCAATAGGTTCTGCCTTGATGAAGTTTGCATCTTTCCCACTCACACCAATTGCTTTTGCACCGTGCTGATTAAGCAGTGTGGTGATCTCATTGTTGATGCTCCCTGAGAGAACCATTTCAACCACTTCCATCACTTTTTCATCGGTAACACGGAGACCGTCTATGAACTCACTGCCGATCTGCAATCTCTCTAACAACGCGCTGATCTTGTTTCCGCCGCCGTGCACGATGACCGGTTTGATTCCCATCAGGTACATCAACACGATGTCTCGGGCAAACTTCTCTTTCAGGTCAGGGTTGATCTGGGCTGATCCGCCGTACTTGATGACAAAGATCTCATTAGTATATTTTTTGATGTAGGGTAACGCGTCAAGAAGTATTTTGACCTGATCGAATTTTTTTTTCAAAGGTGTCCTTTTAGGGTGTAGACATATTGTTTATTCTTTATTCTAGTATTTTAACATCTATTGCTAGAAATAAAATTGACAAAAGTGTTCTGTGTGAATTGTTTTTTGAAGGGAGCAAGTGTGCCCGTAAGCACAGTGACTGCGAACTAACGCAGTGAGATCGCCGGGAAGTAGGTGTGGATCATCAAAGCGGTCTCTGCTGAGAGCTTCTTCATCAGCTTGTCAAATTTGTCCTCTTTGTTCCAGCGCGGTGTGGTGACTTTACTCAGCGCTTCGACACGTTTTTTAGCATCATACGCGACACCCAGAGTGTCGACAAGACCGACCTCTCTAGCCTGTTCAGCGGTGAAGATGTGGGCATCCGCGTAGAGGTGGGATTGGTTTTCATCAAGACCGCGTGCTGTGGCAACATCATGAACAAACATCTTGTACGTGCCCTGGATGACCTTGTTAAGCTCTCCCTTTTCAGCTTCAGTCCACTCTCTGTCAACGGTGCCGACTTGTTTGTATTGACCGGCTTGAATGACCTGAGATTTTACACCTATTTTCTCCATTAGACCACTCACATTGGCCCCATGCATAATTACACCGATAGAGCCGACCATAGAACCCGGATTAGCAATGATCTCATTGGCATAGACCGAAGCATAGTACGAGCCGCTTGCCAGTGTTCCTGCTGCGTAGACAACGACGGGCTTGACCTCTTTCAGACGTTTGACAGCGTACATCACTTCGATAGAAGGCGGTACGGTGCCGCCCGGAGAGTTGACGGTTAACAGTACCCCTTTTATTTTCTCGTCTTCACGCGCCGCATCAATCTGCTCAACCACTTCTGTTGTGTCAAAGATAGGACCTACAAGTTTGATCTCTTGGAGGTTGTTGGGTATCAAGTCTTGTTCGTCTGCCGGGGCGAAAAGCACAAACACCAGCAGTAAAAAGAGCATCGATTTGAAATATTTTTGTATAAAGCCTAGTGTCGCTGTAATGGGCAGAAAAAGTTTTTTAAGACCTTCCATTTAGTTTCCTTTAACGGCGTTTCCGTTGATGTAGATTTGTTCAATATTATAGCCATGCAGAAGTAAATGCAGAGGCAACTGCTCATTTGGTGTTGCTTCAAGGTCGATGACAAGCAGATCTGCCTCTTTACCAACGACTATTTCCCCAGTATTAAGACCAAGTGCTTTTGCACTTTTTTGGGTGGCACTGGCAATCAGCTCTTTGGCCAGCGGCAGCAGGTCGGCATCTGCGTGCATAAAGAGTGCTATTTTCATCTCCTCCATGAGGTCAAGTGCGTAGTTTGAACTGAGTCCATCGGTCCCCATGACCCATGGCACACCGTTTTCGTCCAGTTTTTCAAGATCAATGGCACCATTGCCTAACAGACGGTTGGAGATAGGGCAGTGGATGACAGTGTGCCCATCTTTTGAGAGCTGTTTCAGCTCTTCGTCATTGGCTTGGACGACATGGGTCATCAGTGTCGGTTTGCCTTTGAAAAGATCTAAAAACTCTTTAGAGGTGTTGACCGCATACTCCTGTTTTAAAAACTCTTTGAAAAAGGGTTCAAAGTCACCGCTGTTACTCTCCAACCACTCCTTCTCTGCCGGGCTCTCCATGTAGTGTGCCGAGGTGAGGATGTTGTGCTGCGCAGCATGGGCGAGTGCGCGTTTTATAAGAGCAGGGTGGACAGAGTAAGGCGAGTGAATGGCAATAGCGGGGGTGAACCCGTCTCTCTCAACTTGCTGAGACGCTTCGAGACGTGACATGAAGTCATCATACAGTGTGTCTGCCATGGTCGCTTGCGAGCCGATGACCTCATTGAAAAAGATGACCTTCTGTTTAGCGTTGGCAGCCACTTCAAGGTCCATTGCATAAGAGCTTACGGCACCGAAGGTGGTGATACCATTGGCAAGCATATCGTCACAAGCCTTTGCCATACACTGCTCGTCACAACCTTGTATAAGCTCTTCACGATGTTCGATGACAGAGTAGAGCCACTCCAAAAACGAGCCATATTTCAGAGTGCTTTTGTTACCTGAGAACTCAAGGTGCACATGGGGGTTGATGAGCCCCGGCATGACCATAGAGTGCAGTGGTGTCTCAATAAACTCAGCCTCCGGAAATTGTTCTAACAGTTCATGCAAGGGACCGATAGCTCTAATATGGGTGTCAAATGCGATGCTCTTACCACTAAGTTGCTCGGTAGGAGAGAGGATGGTTTCGGGTGTGATGATCTTCATAGTTTCTCGTTTGTAAATTGATTAGCGTGATTATAACGATAAGAAATTGTAGAGGGGTTAAATATTCTATCTGTTTCAAGGGATTAAAATAAATCTTTACCTATAATGCATGCAATTATATAAAACAAAGGTATTCAATGAAAGTTGTAGTCATTCAAGGTCCAAATCTTAATATGTTAGGTGTTCGTGAACAAAATATTTACGGACCGATGAAGTTAGAGCAGATCCATGCTCAGATGAAAGACTTTGCAGACAAAAACAACATGGAGATCGAGTTCTTCCAGTCAAACCTTGAGGGTGAGATCGTTGACAAGATACAGGAGTGTTACGGCGAAGCGCAAGGTATCATCATCAATGCTGCAGCCTACACACATACATCTATTGCGATCCGCGATGCGATCTCTGCTGTTGCGATCCCGACTATCGAGGTTCACATCTCTAACATCCACCGTCGTGAGGAGTTTAGAAAAGAGAACATGATCGCACCGGTATGTGCATCATCTGTTGTTGGTTTTGGTCCGTTTGGTTACCACCTCGCAATGCTTGGTATGTCACAAATCATGCAAGAAGTCCAAGCACTTCAAGCACAACAAGCAGCGGCACAACAGCAACATCAAGCGTAATTGCTGTGGGGATTGTACGAAGGCTCTCTTCAACACTTACTCTTTACAAAGTGGCAGGTTACCCTGCATCGTACAAAACCGCTACACACTTTCGCTACCGCGCCATCATCGGCATCGGCGGTAACGTTGGTGACGTTAAACGCCGTTTTTACCATCTTCAACTCTTTCTCAAACGTCAACAAAACATTGCTGTTCTACACACCGCACCGATTTTACAAAATCCCCCTTTTGGTTACACCGAGCAGGATGATTTTTTAAACTCGGTCATTGAAGTTGGTACTTCTATGCGACCTAGAGAGCTGTTGGATTTTTTATTGCGAACTGAAAAACGTTTTGGGCGCAGACGCAGTTTTGCCAACGCACCTCGTACTCTTGACCTTGACCTGATCTTTTTTGACAGAGTGAAGATGAACACCCCGCGACTGACACTCCCTCATCCGCATTGGTCTGAGCGAGAAAGTGTTCTTATCCCTCTTCAACGATTAGGAACACGCTAATGCATCAGAATAATCGTGCAAAAAAGACCCGTTTCATAGCCGTAACAAGTGGTAAGGGGGGTGTGGGGAAAAGTACTATCAGCTCTAATCTTGCCTACATTTTGGCATCAGCTGGTGTTAAAGTGGGTATATTTGATGCTGATATCGGTTTGGCCAATCTTGATGTGATGTTCAATGTCTCTGTTAAGAAAAATATCTTGCATCTACTAAAAGGTGAAGCATGTTTAGAAGAGATTTTGATAAAGGTGACGGATAATCTTATTTTGATCCCCGGTGAGAGTGGCGAAGAGATCTTGCATTACTCTGATTCAGAGATCTTTGAGCAGTTTATGAAAGAGGCTGAGGTCTTGAATGATCTTGATGTGCTTATCATCGATACAGGTGCAGGTATAAATAAGAACACGCAACTCTTTTTACAAGCGGCGGATGATGTCGTGGTTGTCACCGTACCTGACCCTGCTGCGATCACTGATGCTTATGCAACCGTGAAAGTGGTTGCTCGCGAACGAAACGACATATTTATGGTGCTCAATCAGGTCGCCAATGAACAAGAGGCTCTTTCGATCTTTGAGCGGATCCATAAAGTTGCAGTTGGCAACATTAGAGCTGACCTCGACCTTAGATTTTTAGGTAAGATCAATGCTGATCTAAAGGTCTCTAGTTCTGTTAAACAGCGTGCCCTTTTTACTCAGGCCTTTCCCTCTTCTGTACCAAGCAGAGACATCCGCGCCATTGCCAAAAAGCTGGTCGAAAAGCTAGAACGACAAGTCTATGTCAAACCAAAAGAGAGTGGTTTGGCAGGGCTGTTTAAACGTCTTCGTGAGCAATTCTAATGCAGACAAAAGAGCTGCTTTCTCAAAAAGAGATTGATGCGCTCTTAGATGTGTTTAACTCATCTGACGAAGAGAAAAGCACAGACATCTTATTTGAAATACGGATGGCTAAAATCGCCAAGGGGATAGAAAACCACCTTGACAGCTTAGGTTTGCAGTTTGATAACGTGAGAGTGGTTAAAAGCACTTCTGTTCATAAAAACAGTTACAACTACATTCCAGAGTACCCCTATCTTCAGAACCTCTCTATGGACAATAGCCTTGCATTAACAATTCTTGCAACACGATTCGGTTCGAAAGAGAAGAGCTTCTCTCTTGATCGTCCACTTACATCCTTAGAAAATCGACTGTTGAAAAAGCTATGCAAAGAGATCGAGTATATGGTTGAGAAAGAGTTGGATGACTACTTTTTAAAAGATAATATGCTTGAAGAGATAGCAGATCATAGTGTGGTCATCACACAAGAAAACAGCCAAAGCATGATGCAGTTCTCTTTTACTACCCAGACTATTGTGTCAAGCACTCATAGGATGCTGCAAGAGAAAGAGACAGTAGAAACAGATGACGTCGAAGGGACAAAGATAGAGGCTGTGATTGGGACAATTACAACAAAAACTTTAGAACAGGGCGCTACTTATAAGATGCTTTCTTTTCCCAAAAACAGTGCTCTTTTGTCAATGGACGCTTCTATGATATTTATGGCAAAGACTCTTCAAAAAAGTGATGATAAACTGTTGTTTGAATTGCAAAATGCTGTTTACGATTCGGAATTTAGTTCCTCTCATGCCCTGGGCTGTTGGCCCTTGACAGACAAAACCATGTTAGCTGGATACTGCCTAAGCGTCGCTCGTACTACCATAGATGATGGGGCCCTTTTAACGCTTGATTATGGAACTGTTCTTGCTCTAAAACCTTATGATGACGTTCAGATACATAAAGATGGTAAGATGGTTGCGAAGGCGAAGCTCTTTTTCTCAGACAGTGAGATCGCTGTAAAAGTACTGTAAGGATATACAATGGCGAACAATAAACATGTTTCTAAACATGTCTCTAAAGAGGTCGTAAAACGTTATGTACGTGACATTAAGTCTGCTGATGCCTGGAGTATGTTTAAGATTATGGCCGACTTTGTCAAAGGTTTTGACGAGCTGGGTGAGTTGGGTCCGGCGGTCACAATTTTTGGCAGTGCAAGGTTAAAAGAAGATAGCAAGTACTACCAGATGGCGCACGAGCTTGGTAAAAAATTGGCAGCTAAGAAGTTCAACGTGCTGACCGGTGGTGGTCCCGGTGTTATGGAGGCGGCAAACCGTGGTGCCTTCGAGAGAGGCGGGGTCGAGTCCATAGGTCTAAACATCGATCTTCCTTTTGAACAGACCCAGAACCCCTACACCACAAGAGAGGAGACCTTTGACTACTTCTTTTCACGCAAGGTGATGTTGGTCAAATACTCTTTAGCCTACGTCATCTTCCCCGGCGGATTCGGCACACTCGATGAACTTTTTGAAGCCCTGACCCTGGTGCAGACCCGCAAAGTAGAAGGGGTGCGTATCTTTCTTGTGGGAGAAGATTTTTATAATCCGCTGATCCACTTTATCGAAGAGTGCCTGATCTCCTATGATATGATCGATGCCGAAGATGTTGCGCTGATCACCATCAGTGACGACCTTGATTTTGTTGTCCGTGAGATCGAAAAATCGCTTGAAGTTCAGATCGAAGGGCTGAAAGAAGAGGGCCTTGTCAACACTAAACACTATAAAAGCCTTGCCAAGTTCTTTGGAGATCGCAAGATCAACAGGGGTAAAGATTCATAACTCGATCGAAGTTAGTAGCAAGAGCTTTCTGTTAACGAATTACGCTAATTATACGAATAATTAAAGGAGTCAAACCCGACTCCTATTGTCTTTAAACCTATACTTTTTATTTTCTAACTCTCTGCTATATATTCGCGTAAATTCGTATAATTCGTTGATAAGGACCAACAGACCAATGCATGGGCGGAACTTAAAGAGCTAAAATTCAATGCATGGGAGCAACTAAATTGCGAGTCGTAAAATTTCGCATCGCACTAACGCTTTTGACCTTTGCTCTTCTATAGTGATATTCCTTTACTAAACGAGTTAAGTAGTAAGGATAGCCTCGCGATTAGGCTCTTTTTGCTATTATTACAAAATTATATAGGTGAGAAGAAGAGATAATGGCAAAGCAAAAAGTATTGATCGGAATGAGCGGCGGTGTTGATTCGACCGTTGCAACGATGTTGTTACAAGAAGACGGTTATGAGGTTGAGGGGGTTTATATGAAACTCCATTCAAAACCGGGCTACCATGAGATCCATCAGGCACGTGCCCAAAAAGCGGCTGACTTTGCCGGTGTGAAACTTCATATTTTAGACCTTCAAGAGATCTTTCAAGAGAAGGTTGTCGGTCCTTTTGTCGAGACCTATAAAGAGGGGAAAACGCCAAACCCGTGTGCCCTTTGTAACCGGAACCTGAAATTTGGTGAGATGATGAAGTTTGCAGACCAGGTCGGTGCTGATTTTTTAGCGACAGGTCACTACATCCAACATGACGGTACCTACTTGCTGCAAGCTGAAGATGACACAAAAGACCAGTCATATTTTCTCTTTTATATTAACAAAGAGATCGTCCCGCGTCTAATCTTTCCTCTCGGTACACGCCATAAAAAAGACATTAAAGCCTATGCTGCCAAGATCGAAGGTCTGGAGTCGTTTGCATCACAGGCGGAGTCGAGTGAGATCTGCTTTGTTGAGACGACCTATACAGATGTTCTGAAAGATTATCTCCAGGTTGACCAACCGGGCGATGTGCTTGATGCTGAGGGCAACGTGGTTGGAGAGCATAAAGGCTATATGCACTACACCATCGGTAAGCGTAAAGGTTTTACGGTCAAAGGGGCGCATGATCCGCATTATGTGACTAAGATCATCCCTGAAAAAAACCAGATCGTTGTCGGTCTGAAAGAGGAACTTGAATGTTTTGACGTTGAGATCAAGGACATCAACATGTTTGATGACCGTACAAGCTTTGACACCACAGTAAAGCTGCGTTATAGAACACATGCCGTCCCATGTCATGTAGAGATCACAGGCGAGAGAGCAACAATAAAACTGAAAGAACCTGTACTCGGTGTGGCTTCAGGACAGGCCGCTGTTTTTTACGATGAGAACAAGCTCATCGGTGGCGGCTGGATCGTCTGATCTAGCATCGTAGATACTGTTCCGGTATACATCGAGAGGTACTACTTCTCATTCTTTACCCACTCCTCAGACTCTCACGATATAATTGCATTATTATTTACAAACCTAAAAGGTGACCCATGCGCGGATATAAAATTTTTGCCGGTAGCTCTTCTGTTGATTTTGCCCAAGAGATCTGTAAAACTCTAGATGTACCTTTAGCCAAGGCTGATGTTAAACGTTTCTCTGATGGTGAGATCTCAGTACAGATCGCTGAGAGTGTTCGTGGACGCGATGTCTTTATCGTTCAGTCTACGGGCTCACCGTCTAATGATAACCTGATGGAACTACTCATCATGACAGATGCACTTCGTCGTTCATCTGCCAGCTCTATTACGGCTGTTGTACCTTACTACGGATATGCTCGTCAAGACCGTAAAGCGGCACCTCGTGTACCGATCACAGCGAAACTTGTTGCTGACCTTTATGAGACAGCGGGCATCGACCGTGTTGTCACTATCGATCTACACGCAGGTCAGATCCAGGGCTTCTTTAACATTCCGGTAGACAACCTTTACGGTTCGATCGTATTCAAAGAGTATGTGCAGTCTAAAAACCTTCCAAACCCTGTTATTGCGTCACCAGATATCGGTGGTGTGGAACGTGCGCGTTACTTCGCTAAGCAGCTTGGATTAGAGATGGTTATCGTAGATAAACGCCGCGAAAAAGCGAATGAGTCAGAAGTGATGAACATCATCGGTGATGTTGAAGGCAAAGATGTCATTATCGTTGATGATATGGTCGATACAGCCGGAACAATGGTCAAAGCAGCGGCAGCGCTCAAAGGCAAGGGTGCAACGTCAGTGATGGCGATTGCGACACACGGTGTTCTTTCGGGTAAAGCCTATGTCAACTTGGACAGTGATGCCTTGGATGAACTCTGTATCTCAAATACGCTTGTCACAAAACCGCATGACAGTGTTACAGTATTGAGTGTTGCACCACTTTTCGCTGAGGTGATCCGTCGTGTTTACCACAACGAAAGTGTCAATTCGCTCTTCGCATAAATCTCAAACGGTGAAAGCCGTTTCTTCGGAAACATATGAAAATAGAACATATTAGAAATTTCTCCATTATTGCCCACATCGACCACGGTAAATCGACCTTAGCAGACCGTATTATACAAGAGTGCGGGGCTGTCAGCGATCGTGAGATGACGTCGCAGATGATGGACACCATGGACATCGAACAAGAGCGTGGTATTACCATTAAAGCACAGTCGGTACGCCTTGACTATGTTAAAGACGGTAAACACTACAACCTTAACCTTATTGACACTCCGGGCCACGTTGACTTCTCATACGAGGTGAGTAAATCACTAGCATCGTCTGATGGTGCACTGCTTATTGTTGATGCCGCGCAAGGTGTTGAAGCTCAGACAATTGCCAATGTCTATTTAGCACTTGATAATAATTTAGAGTTGGTTCCGGTTATCAACAAGATCGATCTTCCTGCCGCTGAACCTGAACGTGTGGCCGAAGAGATCGAGACGAGTATCGGTATCGATGCAACGGATGCCTTGATGGTTTCGGCTAAAACCGGTGTCGGTATCCATGAACTTCTTGACGCTATTGTTGACCGTATTCCGGCACCTGAGGGTGACCCTGACGCACCGACGAAAGCGATCATCTATGACTCATGGTTTGACCCGTATATGGGTGCACTGGCACTGGTACGTGTTTTTGATGGTCAGATCGCTAAAAATCAAAGTATTCTTTTGATGAGTAATAAAGAGCAGCATCAAGTGCTTGACCTGATGTACCCGCATCCGCTGAAACGTCAAAAGACAACAGCGATTAAGACAGGCGAGATCGGTATTGTTGTCCTTGGCTTGAAAGAGGTGCATTCTGTTCATGTCGGTGACACCATTACCGATGCGAAAAATCCTGCTGTAGAGCCTGTACTTGATTTTGAACCGGCGAAACCTTTTGTCTTTGCCGGACTCTACCCGATTGACACAGACAAGTTTGAAGACCTGCGTGAAGCACTCGATAAACTGAGACTTAATGACTCGTCTCTTTCGTATGAGCCGGAGACATCGGTTGCGCTTGGCTTCGGTTTTCGTGTCGGTTTCTTGGGCATGCTGCATATGGAGGTCGTCAAAGAGCGTCTAGAGCGTGAGTTTAATCTCGATCTTATTGCGACCGCACCCTCAGTTGTTTATAATGTCTATATGACCAGCGGTGAGATGATCGAGGTTCAAAACCCTTCTGAACTGCCTGAAGTAAACCACATTGATCATATCGAAGAACCTTATGTGAGAGCGACTATTATCACACCTACGGAATACTTAGGTAACGTGATCAATCTTCTTATTGCAAAACGCGGTGCCCAAAATAAGATGGATTATCTTAATGAAGAGCGCGTACTTTTAGAGTACTCGGTACCGATGAATGAGATCGTTGTTGATTTTTACGACAAACTGAAATCGATCTCGAAGGGATACGCGTCGTTTGATTATGACCCGATCGGTTTCCGTGAAGGGGACTTGGTCAAATTGGACGTTCGTGTTGCCGGAGAAGTTGTAGATGCTCTCTCAGTTATTGTTCCGCGAACGGCGGCAGAGTATCGTGGCCGTGCCTTGGTCAAAAACATGAAAGAGATCGTACCCCGTCAACTTTTCGAAGTGGCGATCCAAGCCTCTTTGGGTAACAGAGTCATCGCGCGCGAGACTGTCAAGTCGATGGGTAAAAATGTTACCGCGAAATGTTACGGTGGGGATATAACCCGTAAACGTAAACTCTTAGAGAAACAGAAAGCGGGTAAAAAACGAATGAAGTCTATCGGTAAGGTTAACTTGCCGCAAGAGGCCTTTATGTCCGTTCTTAAGATGGATTAAAATTCCATCTGCACTGTATCTTGCACAAAAGTTTGACTCTCCACGCACACCAGTGCGCTATCGGTCAGACATTTTGCACAATCTACAGCACATATGAAATTTTAAAATGTTGTATGGTTGCGATGAGCTTCGCCATCTTATAATCTCAAACTTCGTGTTACAATGGTGTAAAAAGCGAACTGTTGTGAGCATACATACATTAAGCATTAAACATTCAAAATTTAACATTAAAGCGAAGCGCAGATGAAATGTCTGCTCTGCACCTCTTGGTCACTTACACACATCTGCAAAGATTGCCAGAACGAAAACCTTCAACCCTCATTTTACAAACGCAAGATCCGCGGCAACATCGATGTCTACTCATTTTACAAATACAAAGATATTGAAAAGCTACTTCATACCAAACATACTGATCTCGGTTTTTATATCTATTCCCTTTTAGCCAAGATCGCATTTTCACGTTTTGCCGAGAACTTCGATTTTGAAGAGGAGGTGGCGTCCTTAGGTGTAGACGAACATGTCAAACACGGTTACTCGCATACGGCGATTTTAAACAAAGCACTGAAATCTGAGCATATCCATCCTCATTTCAACAAGATCATAGCGGGCAGTGGTGATACGTATTCTGGAAAAAGTTTCCAATACCGTCTCCTGCACCCCAGAAAATTCAAGGTCAAGCCGTTCAAAGAGAAATACGTCATCTTAGTCGACGACATCATAACAACCGGCATGACCCTGACGCAGGCAGCTGAAGCCTTGGAAAAAGAGGGCAAAGAGGTGATCTTCTGTCTGACCTTGGCGGATGCAGAGAAGAAGTAGTTACTTTTTAAGAAAGGCGAGGATCTCTTCTTCGCTACCGCGAAAGATGATGGGAATAGGGCTCTTCTCGATCTGATAGTTGTACATAGGATCGTAGTACTCTTCCAGTAGTATCTGTACCCACTCTTTATGCGCTTCGGTTTTGCCGCTTATCTGTTGGACTTTATAGGCATTTTCAATAATGCCTTTTAGGTGCAAGTATCGTTCACTGCCCAAACGTTTTTGGATGCGTTTTAGATTTGCGCTCATGTCGTCAAACCATCTCTCGTCGCCTTCTTCTGCGTAATGCTTTTCGTACTCGACTAATGATGCAGTGATGTACTCATCAAAAGTGATCTGAACGCGAGTCTCGATTGGTGCTTCCAAGATGACTAGACTTGCTTGTTGGAGGTTGTCAAAGACAGGTTTCGGAATAAAGACTTTGCCGATATTGTGGCTTTCGTGTTCGATGACGAGTCTGTTGTGTGCGGCACTTTCATGACGAATAAGTTCATAGGCGAGACGGTCTTCGAAGTCGACCTGGGTGGGTTGGGGTGTAGTGAAACGACCAAAAGATGAGCCTCTGTGGTTGGCCAGACCTTCTAAATCGATAGCATTGTCTAATTTGTGGATAAGCAGTGTCTTACCGGAGCCTGTCGAACCACCGATGATAATAGTCTCAGCTTCATCGCTTATACGTTCCGACTCTTCCATGAGGAAATGACGAAAGGCTTTGTAGCCACCTTTAAGACGAGGCACGGTGATACCGGCTTCTGCTAACCACTCTTGCGATATTTTTGAACGTTGTCCACCGCGAAAGCAGTAGAGGTAGGCGTCGGGGTGTTGCTGCATAAACTCTTGCCACGCTTGCACACGTTTATCTTTCACTTCGCCTTGGATCAGCTGATGACCGAGTTTTACTGCTTGGTCATTGCCTGCTTCTTTGTAGCGAATACCGATAAGATGACGCTCTTCATCGTTCATCAAGGAGAGATTTGTCGAGGTCGGAAACGCCCCTCTTTCAAACTCAACAGGCGCACGGACATCAATAAGAGGTCGCGCTTCTAAGACAATGGAACGGAAATCATCCGTTAGAGGCAGTGCCACCTTAGATCACCTCGACGCTGTATTGACCGCGTTTGAGTGTCTCACCAATAGAACGTAGTTCCAGTCCGGCAGACTTGGTGATCGTTAAAAACGCTTCAATGGTATCTTTACGAACAGCACAAAGCAGTCCGCCCGATGTTTGGGCATCACAGAGAATGTCTTGCTGCTCTGGTGTCATCGGGCTGATCTGGTGACCATAGCTTTCAAAGTTACGGCGTGTCCCGCCCGGGACACACTCCATCGCAAGGTACTTTTTGACATTGTTTAAAACGGGAACATCATCGAAACGGATAAGGGCACTGATATCACTGCCCTCGCAGATCTCAGTGAGGTGACCCAAGAGACCAAAGCCGGTTACATCAGTCAGTGCGGTGACACCTTCGAGCTGTGAGATATCAGCGCCGATCTTGTTGAGTGTACACATGGCATCAATAGCCACCTGAATGTCACCTTCTGAGATCTTTCCCTGTTTTTGTGCCGTGGTCAAGATACCGATACCGAGCGGTTTGGTCAAAAAGAGTTCACAGTCGGCTTCGGCAGTGTCGTTGCGCTTGATGTTTTTGTTCTCCGCAATACCGGTGACGGCAAGACCGAAGATAGGCTCCGGCGAGTCGATGCTGTGCCCTCCTGCAAGAGGAATACCCGCATCTTCACAAACCGCGCGGCCGCCATCGATGACCTTTTGGGCGACATCAGCATCAAGCTTGTTGATCGGCCAGCCAAAGATAGAGATCGCCATAAGCGGCCTACCGCCCATTGCGTAGATGTCACTAATGGCGTTGGTTGCGGCGATACGTCCGAAGGTAAACGGATCATCTACGATCGGCATAAAGAAGTCGGTGGTACTCAGTACAGAGGTCCCATTGCCAAGGTCAAAAGCAGCAGCATCATCGTTCGTCGAGTTTCCGACCAGCAACTCCGGATGTTCTATGGTCTCTCTGGATGTCTCGAGGATCTGTTTTAGCAGTTTGGGTGATATCTTGCATCCGCAACCGGCACCATGGCTATATTGCGTTAGTTTTATCTCATTCATTGATCTCTTTCTTGTTATAAATCTATAGATGATTTGGTAGCCCCATAATAGTCCCGTTTCACTAAGAACGTACTTTAGCAGTAAGAAAATGGTATGATTTTTAAAAATACTTTGGAGCGCTACCTATGAAAGAGATCCGTATTACTGTTCCACACTATAAAACGCTTATATTACGTCATATTGTGTTGGATTACAATGGGACACTGGCAGAAGACGGTGAACTCAAAGAAGAGGCGAAACTGCTGCTTAATGATTTGGTTTTACATTATGAAGTACATGTCATTACCTCAGATACCTTTGGCAGTGTCAAAGAGCAGTTGGACAGTTTTGATGTCACGATCAGGGTCTTGAAAAGTGATGATCATACCGCAGAAAAAGCATCTTATATTGATGAACTTGGCAGCGAGCACTGCGCTGCTGTGGGAAATGGAAATAATGATGCGAATATGTTAAAAGCGGCATTGCTTGGGATCGCATTAATAGGGGACGAAGGGTGTAGTACCCAAACGCTGTTGAATAGCGACATCGTATGTCGTTCTATAGAAGATGCCTTAGCCTTGCTTTTAAGTGAAAAACGAATGATCGCGACACTTCGAAAGTAGAAGAGAACCTTTATGCTTAGGTTCGATTTGGGTAGGGCTCTCGCATGCTCACTCTTGTGTCAACGATAGATCGTCCGATGGTAAAGTGGTACATGGTCTGAAAGGTGTCGTCGTCAAGTCCTAACATACGGTGCATTACATCATCGAGGTAGCAGCCAATCCCTGTTGCACTGAGACCGAGGGCTGTCGCTTCAAGATAGAGCTGTTGACCGATCTCGCCACACTCCCAGTATAGTTCTTTATATTCATGCGCTCCATAGTGCTCGATAGGTGCTCTGAATTCTGTGATCATTCCTAAAGAGAAGGCACTGTCACCGGCGATGTCTTGTGAGCAGGAGATGAACTTGGCCTGGGCACGAATGTCGCTCTCTTCGAGCAGGTAGAGACCTGGCTGTTTCTCCTCCCATAAAAAGTCACTGCGTGTGAGTGATTTGAGCGATGGGAGATGCTCTTTATTTCGAATGTAAAAGTAGACCCCCGGTGTGAGGCTTTCAACATCATGTACAAAAACCAAAAAGTTAACACGTTGACGGTAGGCATCAACAGATGCTTTAACCGATGTAAGCATCTGTGTAAACTGCTCAAGCGAGATGTGGGTTCGTCCAAAGTCCATCGCCTGAGCGCTGCGGCGTTTTAAGATCACCTCTTTGACACTTTTATCATTTGGCATACGCTCTACAGTAGGTGTTTTGATCGATAGCTTAGGCATGGATACTGTATCGACTTGTGATGCCTTCATGGCAAGATCGACCGCTTCCCAGGGGTGATGGGAGCGGCTTAACAGATTCGCTCTGCCTTCATAGTGTGTCGGTATGTCATTGAGCAGTTGTGAGAGGTCCTGCTCGCTTTGGACGGAGGCACCGATATGCAGCAGTGTCTGTCCGATCTCCGGTTCACTGAGCTCATAACGCTCTTTTTGGTCAAGACCGAGCAATTTCTCAAGATCATTAATCGGTAATGTCTCAATTTTAGACGTTAGGAGTCCCATAGTCTTTGCACTTACTTTGACAGCTTTCATCGCATGGCCGAGGTCCATGTTGACATAGCGAAAACAGCGTTCGCCATACTTCCACATCTCCCGCCAGGTGATGGAGCTGAGTCCGACAAAGAAACCGTGCTGTTTCTGCTCTGTCCAGTAGTCAGTGTCGAATTCAGCCAAGATCTCCAGGGCATGCTCTTTTACCGCGTAGTGGGCGATGACACTTTTGTCCGAGATCCCTTTGAGAGGTGGTAAGATAATAGTTGCTTCAGTGGGTTGCAGGTTTCCGCTGGAAGCGTTACAACGCAGTGCCCAGCAGTCAGAACCCATGCATTTCCATGCAGCGATACCGAGTGAAAATTGGAAGAGTTGTGCAATGGACTCCAGTGAAAGAGGAGCCGAGGGGATCTGAACATCACTGAAAATAGCGTTATAACTTAATGTCGGATTCTCAAAAGAGAGAGGCAGTTTTACGACGCGTGTGCCTTCATAACTGCGAAAAGGGTCAGGCTGTGTCGCCCAATCCATATAGCCCAACGAAGCGGCGTAACGGTTTGGATGGTGTTTAGTACGTTGGTGATAGTCAAAAATGATTGCTGAATGGTCCATTGCTTACCTAAATGAATAAATTGGAGTTATTATAGGTGCCCTTGTGTAAAAGGGTACTTCATTAGAATAGGTAGATCATCTCTTAAGGAAGCGTATGTGTCTACGTGTCTTTTTTCACGGTTCGTCTCTTTTCTCTTGCATCCAATAGTAAACAAAAGGCTGTTTCCGTAAGTGCTTATAGGAGAAAAATCTCTTTTTTTCGTTATGTTTTTAACAAAATACTTTTTATATATAGGTTTAACTCCCTAAAAATAGGGGTATTGTACATATGAGTCATATGGACTAAAGTATAGTTAGTCTATTGCTGTAAGGCAGTACTTGACAGTAAATGACTCATATGTTATAATTTGGCCAGAATTCAAGAAAGGAGTTACTAAACCATTATGTCTGAAGAAAAAAATAATGAAGAGACCCAATCGATAGAAGAGGAACTCGAAGAGCAGCTAGAAGTTCACGAAGAGTCTGAAGTTGAAGAGGTTGAAGACGAGCTTGAGACATTGAAAAATGAGGTAATAGCACTGCAAGATAAATATGCACGTGTACATGCTGATTTTGACAATATCAAGAAACGTCTTGAGCGTGAGAAATATCAAGCGCTTGAATATGCAAATGAGAAATTTGCAAAAGATATCATCCCTGTGTTAGATGCACTCGATGGGGCAATTAAAGCCAAAGATATGGAGGCGGACCCTGCAACACTACTTGAAAAAGTAAGTGAAGGTGTTGAGCTGACTATGAAACAATTTTTAAATGTACTTGAGAAACATGGCGTTACAGCGGTAAGTGAAGACGAACCGTTTGACCCGAATGTTCATCATGCCGTACAGCAGGTGGACAGTCCGGAGCACGAAAGTGGCCAGATCGTCAGTACCTTTCAAAAAGGGTACAAATATAAAGAACGAACATTGCGTGATGCAATGGTCGTTATCGCGAACTAAGTTCGCGGTAAATGGTGAAACGTAAATCGTAAATGGATTGCGGCTTCGCCTAAAAAGCAACAAGTTGCGCGGGCTTGACGCCGAGTCAAACTTAGCGTTAGCGTAGATGACGGAATTACTTCCGGCATCGTCCATAAATAGATGAAGGGGTTCCCTTCATTTTATAAAATAAAATTAAGGAATTAATAATGAGTAAAGTAATTGGAATCGATTTAGGAACAACAAATTCATGTGTCGCAGTTTATGAGGGTGGTGAAGCTAAGATCATCCCTAACAGCGAAGGTAAAAATACAACACCATCAGTTGTTGCATTCACAGACAAAGGTGATGTTCTTGTAGGTGACCCTGCAAAACGTCAAGCGATCACTAACCCGGAAAAGACGATCTCTTCTATTAAGAGAATCATGGGTCTTATGATGGACGAAGAGACTGCTAAAGCGGCGCACGACAAAGTAACATACAACATCGTCAACAAAGACGGTATGGCTGCGGTAGATGTTGCCGGTAAAGTGTACACGCCACAAGAGATCTCTGCTAAGATCCTGACAAAACTAAAAGAAGATGCAGAAGCATACATCGGTTCAAAGGTGACTGACGCGGTTATTACTGTTCCGGCATACTTCAATGATGCACAGCGTAAAGCGACTAAAGATGCAGGCACGATCGCAGGTCTTAACGTCCTTCGTATTATCAATGAGCCAACGGCTTCTGCACTGGCTTATGGTCTAGAGTCTAAAGCTGAAGAGAACGTACTTGTTTACGACCTTGGCGGTGGAACATTCGACGTTACGGTACTTGAGATCTCTGATGGTACATTCGAGGTTCTTTCAACTGACGGTAATGCATTTTTGGGTGGTGACGACTTTGATAACAAGATCGTTGACTTCTTAAATGCTGAGTTCAAAAACTCTCACGGTATTGAACTTAAAAATGACAAGATGGCTCTTCAACGTTTGAAAGATGCAGCTGAAAATGCTAAGAAAGAGCTAAGTTCATCTACTGAGACTGAGATCAACCTGCCGTTTATCACGATGACAGAAGCAGGGCCTCAGCACTTGGTAGTAAAACTGACACGTGCAAAGTTCGAAGGTATGATCGAAAAACTTGCTGAAGAGACGATTGACCACATCAAAACAGCAATGAAAGAGTCTGGCCTGGACAACAATGATATCAAAGAGATCATCATGGTCGGTGGATCGACTCGTGTTCCAAAAGCACAAGAGATGGTCTCTGCATACTTTGGTGGTAAAAACTTAAATAAAAGTGTAAACCCGGATGAAGTTGTTGCTGCCGGTGCTGCTATTCAGGGTGGTGTTTTACGCGGTGATGTTAAAGATGTACTTCTTCTTGATGTTACACCGCTTTCACTTGGTATCGAGACACTTGGCGGTGTTGCGACGAAGATCATTGAAAAAGGTACGACGATCCCTGTTAAGAAATCTCAAGTTTTCTCAACAGCAGAAGACAACCAGCCAGCGGTTTCTATCAGCGTTGTTCAGGGTGAGCGTGAGTTCGCTAAAGACAACAAGTCTCTTGGTCTATTTGAACTTAGCGACATCCCGGCAGCACCACGTGGTGTGCCACAGATCGAAGTAACATTTGACATTGATGCAAATGGTATCTTGACGGTTAGCTCAACTGACAAAGGAACTGGTAAGTCTCAGTCGATCACTATCTCTGGTTCGTCAGGACTAAGTGAAGAAGAGATCAACAAAATGGTTCAAGATGCTGAGAATCACAAAGTAGAAGATGAAAAACGTAAAGCACTTGTTGAACTACGCAACCAGGCAGACGCACTGGTTGCTCAGACTGAAAAAACACTTTCTGAAGCGGGTGATGATGTTGATGCTGAGGAAAAAGCGAGTATTGAAGCGGCTATCAGTGACTTGAAAGAGACACTAAAAGATGAGTCTTCAACTAAAGAGCAGATCGAAGAGAAAGTCAAAGTACTTACAGAAGCAAGCCATAAAATGGCTGAGCGTATGTACCAAAAAGAACAGGGTGGCGAAGCGGCCAACCAAGAGGCAAAAAAAGCTGATGACGATGTCATCGATGCTGAGATCGACTAACACTTCAAAAAACAGCCTTGCGCTGTTTTTCCCTACACACAAAACTCTCTTAGAATTTCTTCCAAATTCAGTAAACAATGGTACAATCTCATAACAAATTATAATACCAGGTTGCCATAGAACATGTTAAGAATTTTTCTTTTATCACTTATTTCACTTTCCACTCTTTTTTCTGCACCGATTCATAAAGCGGCAACAGATGGCAATTTAAAAGCCATGCAACTAGAACTTACAGACGGCATTGATATCAATCTTGTAAATAAGCATGGTCAGACAGCTCTGGTACTTGCTGTTTACAACGAACATCTTGATATGGTCGAACTGCTTATTAGAAAAGGGGCTAAGCCTAATGTAGAGATGGAAAATGGGCAAACAGCAGTTTTTGTAGCGGCTTATCTGGGTAAAAATAAGATGATCATGACTCTATTAGAAAACGGGGCTATTATTAATATGAGTGATAAAAATGGTGATACTCCTTTACATAAAGCAGCTGAAGGCGGTAGTGCAAGCGCCATTCGTATACTATTAGAACATGGTGCCAAAATCGATGCACTTAATAAACACAAATCGACATCGTTGCACTACGCCGCACAGTTTAACAATGAAGACGCTGTTTGGGCGCTTATTAAAGCGGGTGCAAGTAACAAGTTTGTTAATGATGAAGAGATGACGGCCTCGGGTATTGCGGACGAAGAAGACTACGGACGGATCGTAAAGATAATAGAAAAATACGCAAAATAAAGCTGTAGCTTCAGCGCATCTTGCACCAAACACAGACTCTCAACGCACACTAGTGCGCCAACCATTAATCTTACTTTACTCCTTAAAACTAAGCTTCCAGCTTAGTTTCTAAACAGGAGATATCAATCTACACTAAATCTACAGTTTTATTTGAGTTATTGGGTTTTAGATGCGCTTCGCCATCTTTTGGTATTTCAGCATTCCTGCGCTCCACTAATTTAAGTGAAGCGAAACTCATTACCCGCTAACACAACAAGTATCAAGCTATTCACTTTCTCTTTGCTATAATAGTGTAATTAAGAAGAATTGGAATAGTTATGGAAAAATTTTTACAAGAAGCAAAAGATAGTTCACGTGTTTTGGCGACTTTGAGTGGGCATGATAAAAACCGTATTTTGCGTGAGATGGCGGAAGCTTTACGTGCTAACACGATGAATATTATAGAAGAGAACGCTAAAGATATGCGCTCTGCTGATGAGAATGATTTGGCGGCGTCTCTTAAAGATCGTCTCTATCTGGATGAAAAACGTATTGATGCTATGGCGGTTGCGATCGAAGAGATCGCGGCGCTTAAAGAGCCTGTAGGACGCGTGCTTGATGGCTGGGTCACAGATGATGGACTTAAGATCGAGAAAGTGAGTATTCCTATCGGTGTTATCGGGATTATTTTTGAGTCTCGTCCAAATGTTACCTCTGACACGGCAGCACTCTGCTTTAAGTCTGCTAATGTCTGTGTCTTAAAAGGCGGCAAGGAGGCGGAGCACTCTAATGTTGTGATAGCCGATGTTTTGCGTGCGACATTGCGTAAAAATGATCTTCCTGAAGCACTGATCTCTCTCTTACCGGATGCTTCGCGCGAAGGTGTTGCAAAGTTGATCAAGATGGACAAATATGTTGATCTTATTATACCTCGCGGCGGGGCAGGGCTTATCCGCTATGTCAGTGAAAATGCTACCGTTCCTGTAGTAAAGCATGACAAGGGGCAGTGTCATACCTACATTGACAAAGATGCAGATATAGGCATGGCGATCACGATCGCTATTAACGCAAAAGTTGACCGTCCCGGTGTCTGTAATGCGATGGAGACTCTTTTGGTCGACAGTGCGATTGCCAAAGAGACACTGCCTAAATTAAAGATGGCCTTTGATGAGACGATGACAGAGCTAAAAGGGTGTGACAACACCCAGGCGATCATCGATGTGGCGCATGCAACGGATGAAGATTATGATACAGAATATCTGGCTAATATCTTGAATATCAAGGTAGTAGAGGGCGTTAATGGCGCTATCGAGCATATTGTCCGTTTCAGTTCAGGACATTCAGAGGCAATTGTGACAGAGAACTACACCTCGGCTGAGCAGTTTTTAAATGCCATCGATGCTGCAGCGGTCTATGTCAATGCCTCAACCCGTTTCACCGATGGCGGTTCTTTTGGTTTCGGTGCTGAAGTGGGGATCTCGACCAATAAGCTTCATGCCCGAGGGCCGATGGGAATAGAAGGTTTGACCACCTACAAATTCAAGATTTACGGTAGTGGTCAGATTCGTTGAACCCCGTCTTAGAGATAGAAGGTCTTAACTTTGGCTACACACCTGACAAGATGCTTTATGAGGATTTTTCTTTAACGCTTCAACGGGGTGAGATCAAAGCGGTCGTCGGTGCAAGCGGTTCAGGCAAGAGCACCCTTTTTGAGATCATTTTGGGCAACCTGAGACCCTTCAGCGGAGAGCTGAAGTCCAGTCGTGTTTCTCAAGTCTTTCAAGACCCATACACCTCTTTTCACCCCGCTTACAGTATTATCAACCAGATCAAAGATGTTGCCCCTTTAGAGGGCCTGGGTCTCTATCTGGAAGAGATGGGTATGGAACGTTCTCTTTTAGAGAAACAGCCGCATGAACTCTCAGGCGGGCAGCTGCAGCGCTGTTCGATCGTCAGAGCTCTGCTGATGAAACCGGAACTGCTTCTGCTGGACGAGCCGACATCGGCTCTGGACAATGTGATCCAGCTTGATGTCATGAAACTGCTTCTAAAACATCTGGATAAAACAGCAATGCTGCTTATTACTCATGAACTCGACCTCGCTCGCTGGTGTGCTGACGAGATCATCGAGATAGGTATCTAACGGATTAAAAGGTAAGTCATGTGTAAAATCAAACTACTGCTCATTGCATTTCTAATCTCCTTTATATCTCTAAATGCACAAGAGACGTATGAGAAAGAGTTTATTACGCTTATCAACGAGATGGTCAAAGACGGCAATATCAGCTCCATCTCCAAGGTAGAGTGCCAAAAGGGCGACTGCCGTGTTGATGACCTTGTGGTCATCACTACTGATGCAGAAACAGGTGTTCTAAGCACCTTGTCAACAGCACTGTTTGAAGTCAAAGATGTAGAGAACTTTATTGAGTTCAAGCACAGGGACGGTGTGTTGAAAGAGGGCGAAAAACGTCAGTTCGCTATGGAGTTGAGCGACATCAGGATCGATGGTCAGAACCTGCTGTTCGACAAGCCGAAGATGGCCAAAGAGCTGGGTGAAAAAAGTGAGCTCTTCCTCTACTTTAAAAAGCATCTGGACAGACCGTCTGACGGAAGGTACACACTCAAGATTCAAAAAGAGAGTGGTAATATCAAGATGGAGGACAGTGGTATACTGACTACAGGTGAGTTCAGGTTTGGTATTAAAAGCAGATATACGATTAAAGGGGGTTTTGAAAAACTAGAGGGCCTTTCGCAAACCAACCCTATGGCAGTGCTTAGCTATGTTGTTATTAACAGCATTGAGATCAATATCAACAACCCAAAAGGTTTTTTACGCAATCTGCTGTACATCAACTACAAAGAAGAGATGCAAAAGGCCCAAACAAAAGAGCAACGTACTGCTATTAATGACAGTTTCTATCTATTAGATGACACGGTGTACTCCAATAAAGAGTTTACCGAGATGATGCGTGCCAATACACGGATCAAGATCAAAGAGTTGGTAAAAAAAGATCCTGCTTTTAATGAGTTACTAAACGTCAACCAACAATTTGAAAAGAAGGTGGATGCTATACTCGCCGGTACCAGTAAAAGCATAGATATAAAAATTGACAATCCTCTTGGACTCTCTTTAGGTGACTTTTTTACTGTTTTTATGGGGTATGCAATGCAGCAAAAATTGGCAGTTAACCCTGACATCACCATCTCCATAAAATGATCCTCTACCTTCATGGTTTTGCCTCTTGCGGTGACTCTACAAAGACATGTCTGTTAAAAAAATATTTTGGTGCAGACAATGTTTATTCACCTGACCTGCCTGTTCAACCAACAGAGGCGATAGCTTTTATTGATAAGATCATAAACGAAAAAAACATAAACATGTTGATCGGTTCTTCATTAGGAGGTTATTACGCTAGCTACTTTTGTGAGAAGTACGCGATTAAAACGGTTCTAATCAACCCTTCTACTGAACCTTATGAGACGTTAAAGCCTTATGTCGGTAACAATACCTATTGGTGCAGTGGTGAGCCGTTTGAGTGGAAGAAGAGCTACCTTGGGGAGTTGCAAATCTATAATATTGAGACTGTTAAAGAACCTTCGTTATATCTTCTGCTACTGCAAAAGGGTGATGAGGTTTTAGACTATAGTAAAGCTTTGGAAAAGTATGAAGGTGCAACACTCTCTGTAGAAGAGGGCGGTAATCACCGTTTTGAAAACCTGGATGAACATTTAGAGCGAATTAAAGACTTTTACGAGTTTAAATAGACTATTTAAAAAGAGCAGAAGTCAATGTAAAGCCTGCTCCTGCCATTAAAACAGTTCCAAACACATTCATTGACATATTAGCAGCGGCAAGAAGATAACTTCCCCCTTGTAGTAGGAAAAAACTTTCCATCGCAAAAGTTGAGTAAGTCGTCAATGCACCGAGCAGACCAGTCGTCAGAAAAGATTTCATCTCGACTGAGAGCAGGCTGTCTTGTGTCGTGTTCGCAAAGATAGCAAAAAGGATACCGATAGCCAGTGAACCGATAAGGTTGACACTGAGCGTTCCGTAAGGAAGATTATGCGGAAAATGGTGTGAGACGACGCCGTTAAGATAGGCACGTAAAATAGCGCCGAGGAAACCACCTGCACCGATGGCAAGCAGTGTCTGCCAACTCATCTACTTGCTATCCAGTTTTGCAAGATATTCGTCATAGACATCTTGCATCGTCACCTGAAGATCAGTGAGCCAGTTCTCATCTTTTTTCGAGGCAATAAAAGAGTCAAGATAGACGACTGTGACAGGGCCTGTTTGGCCACTTCTGCTTTTGAGATCGAAGTAGCGCGCGGTGTTGATAAGCACAACGGGTTGAACGCGAAGTTCATATTTGTCCGCTACAAGCTTTGCCCCGGGTTTAAAGGCAAGCATCTTTTTGCCATTAGAACGTGTGCCTTCTGGGAACATTACTACACATCGGCCTTGGTCAAGACGTTTTTTAGCCCCTCTAACCAATGAGACAAGTGCCGCTTTGCTACCACGGTCTACAGGGATATCATCAGAGACACGAATAGCCAGACCAAAAAAAGGAACACTGAAGAGCTCTTTTTTAGCGACCCAGGTAAGGTCACGTTTGGTACTGCACTCCAAGGCAGAGATGTCGATGTCACTTTGATGGTTGGCAATAAGCATCTGTGTACCAGGGTCGATCTTACCAATTTTTTTGATTGGGTTTAGCATGAGGGCGTGGATAAAACAAGACGCGATTTTTGAACCATAAGGCTTTGGTACAAATGGCCAGACAATGATCTTGATAGCTAGGCCGATAAAGATGATGACTATGTCATAGAACCAATTAATTCGAGCAAATATCGTCTTCACTGACCCATCCTATCTTACTGTTGTGTGTGATCTGTTTATACCCTTCTACACTGTGCTTGACCTCAAAGTCACCTTGGGCTGTCAGTTTGTCAAACACGGTGGCATTTTCTATCGGTAAAAGATAGATCGGTGCATCAGTCTTGACACAGATGTTTTCTGACGGGGCAGCTTGCAGTGCAATGTATATACCCGGAGCAACAATAAAAATAGCGATCCACCATTTCCGATAAACGATCAAAAGTATCAACGCGATGATAATGACAACACCGGCTGCAGCAATCTTGATGATATAGTTTTTGTTTTCTGTCGGTTTAAGATCACTTTGTGTTGAGACAGAGTCATCAATCACTTCGATAGGAATCTTCACCTTCATGTAACGCTCTTTTTTAAGATCGAAGTAGGTGAACTCTAAGGTTTCAAATTTTTTCGGGATGACAGCATAGTAGGTCATGCTTGACGTTGTGATACCGCTTTTCACACTTTCAAAACCCTGCTCGTTTGCACCGCTGATCTTAAAGGCATTGATATTGCAGTGTTCCGCTTTGGCATCAAAGGTCAAGATATTGTGCTTGTTGTCATACTTTTTGGCATTGATAGTGGTGACGTCGAAACTGTCAGCCAAGATGCCTGCAAACTTTTTATCGGGATTGAGCGAGACCCCTTCGATCTTTTCACCGTTTAGTGTTGATTCTTCTGTACCTATAGAGGCACTGATATCTGGTAGTACGATGTTACTGGACGTTGCTAGAAAATAGAAGGTGTCTAAGACATAAGAGCCTTTGTCTTTACGGTGAGGAGAGTGATTTTGCAGGGTAGCACCACGACCACCTTTAAAGCTGTATTTGAGCTTGTTATGTTGTCTGATCGTTGAGAGTGTCTTGACTGTTATAGAGAAGTACTCGCCATTAAAGACACGCTCTGGGATGTTGTCTTTATATGTATCATCGTAATACGAAAGATAGATTACTTGCTGTTTTGCCTGCAGTGCTTCTGGTGTTAAAAAAGCAGTAAAGACCAGGGCTAAAACAAGGAGTAGTCTTCTCAAAACTACATCAGCCCTTCAAGCATCTTGATACCATCAGAAGAGCCGAGGACATCTTCCATCGCACGTTCCGGATGCGGCATAAGGCCAAATACATTTTTCTCTCTGTTACAGATACCGGCAATGGAGTCTACTGAACCATTAGGGTTTGAGATCTCGCCATCTTTGTCACAGTAGTGCAGAAGAACTTGGTCATTGTCATAAAGCTCTTTTAGACCTGCTTCATCAATGAAGAAGTTTCCATCGTGGTGAGCGATAGGGATGTTAACGACATCACTGTTAGCAAACTTGCTCAAAAAGTCATTGCTGTTGTTGGCCACTTTTAGGTTGTGGTGTTTAGAGATAAAGTGCAGGTGCTCGTTACGTTTAAGAGCGCCTGGAAGCATATGTGTCTCAGTTAAGACTTGAAAACCGTTACAGATACCAAGTACTTTTTTACCCGCCTCAGCGTGCGCTTTAACAGCTTTCATGATCGGTGATTTAGAAGCGATAGCACCTGAGCGAAGGTAGTCACCGTAAGAGAATCCACCCGCAATGACAACAAGGTC
>JBATWM010000047.1:0-3132 GCA_049672605.1 Sulfurimonadaceae bacterium | reverse complement strand
TTAACCCTTATCCAGGCTCAGACTACCAGCGTCCTAGCCGTGAAGATATGGTGTCCTTCCAAGAGTACCTTGTGAAACATGGTCTGCTCTGTACTATACGCGACTCAAAAGGGATTGATATCAGTGCCGCTTGTGGACAGCTTAAAGAGACAAAAGAGAATGAGAAGAAGGATATTGTATGACCATACTTGACCTAGTACAAGTCGGCTTTTTAATCATCGTTGTTGTGGTTGGTGTTGGCGGGATCATCTATGTTGTGAAAAATGAAGAGAATGGCGAGTAACATAATCTGCGTTTAACCAAACGGTTATCCGCTCTTGGTTACAATTGCCATAATCTAAATTGAGGAGATATTATGTCAGAAGAAAAAAAAACAAACTCAGAACGAATTTTACGTATTCATCAACTTTGTGAAGAGCATTTTGGTGCCGTACGCTTTGTAGGTGTCAAATACCACTCAAAAATTGGCTGGATCGCCAAGGTACAGTTTGAAGATGATGTTGATTTTGGAAACCTTACTACAGATGGTGAAGATGCAACGGATGCTCTGCGCAAGTTAAAAAACCGTGTTAAGAAGATCATTAAGCGTTACAACGAAGTCTAACCCGGACTATGCAATAAAATATTACTAACCTAGTATTCATCATTTGTCTTAGGACATTTGCAAAAAATCATCGCCTGACCTTCAGGTTAAGCTCAAGTTTTTCACAATCACCCTAAAACAAAGCATAAACACTAATTTAGCAATCTCTATCACATAATCCGGGTTGAACACCTCGTATTAGCCTGAACAGTCCCAGCCCTTCCTAGTCGTCCTGACAAATACTACGTTTCTCATCATAACTTTGCCATCGTTTAAAAGGTAAGGCTATTAAGGTCATCTCCAATCGCTCTGAACAGGCAAATTTAACAACAACCAGATCAATGTACTGCCACTCAGCAACAGTATCGCTAAACATCATCCCTGTCATTGCCTTTTCCAAGAAGTTTGCTTCTTGATTGGTAGCTAACTGCTCGTCTATATCGTTTGATGGCAAGTTGATTCGTAAGATCCCTATCACTGTTGCCAGAATAACCAATACTATAATAAGTGTTTTCATCTATATACTCCTGTAAAAAGTTCTAAAATCATACCATTAAATGATAGATGTAATAAAAAATAAAAATTGATTGTTTAAAGAGAAAGAGAGAAAAACGGTCAACACACCAGGGAGACCGTTTATGTCTGCAATATTAACACACTAATCTTATACACTTCTGACATTTTCAATGTCACCTTTTATTAAGGGTATGCCTACAACTTAGAATATATTATTTATACACTGAATAAGCAACTAAAAATTGCAAAGTGCTCAAAACTCTCTTTCATCTGTTTCTACTTCGACTTGTAGTCAAAAATTATTTTTTCCTTAAATTTTGACCGTCTATATTTCAACGAGAAAGCATTTAAACAGATTTTCCATACTAGTATTCGTCTAGAGAAAAAAAACGCTTAAAATCGCTTATATTCACATAGTGCATAAGATGTGAATAAAAAACAGTAAAATCATATAAATTTCAAAAATAAAACACTTTTTCAGATTAGATTTATATAAAACATTGCTTAATTGATCATTTTTCTAAGAATGGCGATCACTCCGTAAAATAGGGCTGTATCGAGAATTATAAGCGGACTAAATCTATCTGATTACTTCTATAATAGGAAAGAAAAAAAGTTTTTCACATTTAGCAAAATTTTCATGATTTTTTCATGATTTTTCAGAGTTGTATCAGCAAAATATTCAATTCCAAACTATTTTTTTTTATGCTTCCCTATTCATGGGAAACGTGAATAATATAACATTATTTAACATGTCTTAAGTCTTATTGTAATTATAATAAGACCAATAGGTAACCCTACAGAAACTAAAAGAATTTACACTAAGACACATTTTTATTAATAATTATATGGAGAACAATATGTTGAATGTAGAACAGATCTTACAAAAAGAACATCCTAAAATGTTTCAGTATCCAAAGCTGATCACCAAACCAACTGTCTCATTTTTACAACTACTTTTCCATGAGCAGCAGATCAACAACTTTTTAACTGACAACCCTAAAAAGGGGATAGAATTTATCCATAGTGTTTTAGAGCATCTGAACATCTCTTACAAGACAGACAATAGAGAGATACTTAATATTCCATCTCTCGGAAAGTGTATTGTTGTTGCCAACCATCCTCTTGGCGCATTAGATGCTTTGGTGTTGATACAGATGCTGATGGCTGTACGTCAAGAGAAAAAGATCAGGATCGTTGCTAATGCTTTGTTGTCTCAACTCGAGCCTCTTGAAGAGCTTATAATACCTGTTGACAACATAAGCGGAAAATTGACAAAAACCAGCCTTAAAATGATCGAAGACTCACTTCAAAACGAAGAGCTTGTTATATTTTTTCCAGCCGGTGAGGTCTCACGTGCTAACATAAATGGTGTTACAGACAGTCGATGGAAAAAAGGATTTTTGAAATTTGCAAAACGCACACAATCTCCCATTCTTCCAATACATATCGATGCTCGTAACAGTTTAAGTTTCTATACTATCTCAATGCTTTACAAACCACTTGGTGCTATGCTGTTAGCGCATGAGATGATAAAAGCTAAAAACAGTGTTATAGAGTTTACTATCGGTGAGCTTGTTTCCCCACAGACGATATCAAATATGAATCTACCTCTGAAACAACACGCAAAACTCTTTAGAAAACACCTCTACAAAATCAGTAAAGGGAAAAAGGGTATCTACAAAACGGAACAGTGTATTGCCCATCCTGAATCTCGTCAGATCATCAAACAAGAGCTCGTAAACGCAGAACGACTTGGAGAGACAACAGATAGCAAGGTCATCTACTTGGTTGAGTATAACAAAGCGCCGACCCTCTTAAATGAGATAGGACGTTTGCGTGAATACAGCTTTAGAAAAGTAGGCGAGGGCAGCGGCAAACATAAGGATCTGGACAAATATGACGAGTACTACCAGCACCTTGTCTTATGGGATGACCAAGATCTGGAAGTAGTCGGGGCATACCGTTTAGGTGAATGTAACTGGATCTTGTCTTGGATGGGCAAAGAGGGGCTCTATCTTAATGAGCTTTGC
>JBATWM010000046.1:0-19229 GCA_049672605.1 Sulfurimonadaceae bacterium | reverse complement strand
CACACTCCGATGATATACACTATCCTGGAACCTATATGGCCGGAGGCTATAATCGACTTAAAACAGAGATTCAAGGTAAAGAGATTACAAACGAGGATCTGGTCAACTTTCCAAACTGGCTGACGCTGAAATTCAAGATAGAAGAGGGAGCTTGGTTTAGCATAGATGAGACTACGATTCTCTCCTTTCGTCAAGAGCTCGATATGGAAGAAGGTATTCTGCATAAACTTATACACTTCATTGACGCAAAGGGGAGAGAGACCAGGCTTATAGAGAGACGTTTTGTCCATATGGGAAATAAGCATATGGCTTCAATCGAACTTACTATTATGCCTATTAACTGGGAAGGAAGAATCGAAGTCGAATCCGGGATAGACGGTAATGTAAAAAATGAAGGGGTCAAGCGCTACAGTGCTTTAAGCAATCAGCATCTTAAGTGTATAGAAAAAGAGCTTGAAAGCGATACGGTCTTTTTAAAGATGGAGACGGTGCAGTCAAACAAGACAGTCTCGCTGGCAGCAAAAACAAAACTTTTTTTAAACAACGAACCGATTTTTGTAGAGCCCCAATTGATAGAAAGCGGCTCTTATATCGCTAAGCGTTTCCTTCTGGAGTCTATAAGCAGCAAAGACTCTCTTAGTGTAGAAAAGAGTGTATCGCTTTATACTTCAAAAGATAAAGCGATATCAGACAGCTATCTTGAAGCCAAACTGGCGTTAGAGGATATAGGAAGATTTGAGAATCTGCTTTCTGATCATAAGGTGGCTTGGAGACATCTCTGGAAGTATTTTGATATCAACCTCAATCTTAGAGATATTAAAAAAGATTATTTTGTAAAAAGAGTGCTGCATCTTTACACTTTTCATCTTCTGCAGACCGCTTCGGTTCATAACATTGATATGGATGTCGGTATTCCGGCTCGTGGGTGGCATGGAGAGGCTTACCGGGGTCATATCTTCTGGGATGAGATATATATCTTTCCATTTTTTAACTACAGACTTCCCCAAATAACACGTTCTCTTATCCTCTACCGTTATCGAAGGCTTCCTGAAGCGAGACGTGCGGCTAAGGCGTTGGGATACAAAGGGGCCATGTATCCGTGGCAAAGCGGAAGTAACGGCAAAGAGGAGACCCAGACAATGCACCTCAACCCGCAATCCAATAGATGGCTGGATGATAACACCCATCTTCAAAGGCATGTTAACTCTGCCATTGTTTACAATATCTGGCAATATTATCAAGTCACCGGTGACAGTGAGTTTTTATCCTATTACGGTGCGGAGATGATACTTGAGATCGCCCGGTTCTGGTCCAGTATCGCCACCTATAACAGCAGTGAAAAAAGATATGAGATATTGGGTGTTATCGGGCCTAATGAGTATCATGATGCTTATCCAGAAAGTAAAGACCCCGGAGTTAACAACAACGCCTATACAAATATTATGGCTGTATTTGTCCTTAACAAGGCGCTAGAGCTGCAAAATATACTCTCTGAGATGCATTTTAGCGAGCTGTGTGAAAAACTTCAAATAGAGCAAGCGGAGATTGAAAGATGGGAAGAGATACGCAAAAGAATGAAAATCCCTTTTCATGAAGGCAATATTATCAGTCAGTTCGAGGGGTACGAAGATCTTAAAGAGCTTGACTGGGAAGCTTACCGTAAAAAATATAGCAATATCCAGCGTCTAGACAGAATATTGGAAGCCGAGGGTGACAGTCCCAACCACTATAAGGTCTCGAAGCAGGCTGATGTAATAATGCTCTTTTACCTCTTTTCCAATGAAGCACTCAAAGAGCTTTTTCATCAACTGGGGTACAGGTTTACGCAAGCCATGCTTCAAAAAAATGTCAAATATTATCTGCAAAGAACGTCAAGCGGATCCTCCTTAAGTAAGGTTGTGCATGCATGGGTAAGTGCCCGAACAAACGGGAAGGAGTCATGGAAGTTTTTTAACGAAGCCCTGTTGACAGACATAGCAGATGTTCAAGGTGAAACGACACCCGAAGGGGTACATATCGGTGCGATGGCAGGTACGATTGATATTATGCAGCGCTGCTATACGGGTTTGGAAGCCAGAGATGATATCTTGTATCTTAACCCTCTCCTTCCTAAAGAGCTGCAGGAGATAAACCTTAAATTGCACTACAGAGAGCAGTGGCTTAATATTGATATCTATCCAAACAGAGTTATTGTCCAAGCTCAGACCTCCAATGCAAAGCCAATAACCATGGATGTCAAAGGTGAGCAATTCAAGCTTTCAAGCGGTGAGATCAAAGAGATAGATTATAGTAACTCATAAAAGGAGAGGATTGTGCAGAACAGAGAAGAGAGAAGATTGATAGTCGTTTCAAACCGACTGCCTATCGTAGTGAGAAAGAGGGCTAACAAATATATGCTGAGTCAGGCATCGGGTGGTCTTGTCACCGCCATGACACCGGTATTAAAAAGAGATGGCGGTGTCTGGATCGGTTGGGCAGGAAACTTTTTAGAGGAGAACATAGATGTTGAGGCGCTTTTAAGAGAAGAGGCAGAGGGCCTGAATTATAGATACAGATCTGTAGATATCAGTTTAAAAGATTATGAGCTCTATTACAAAGGCTTTTCCAATGAGGTGCTCTGGCCGCTTTTTCACAATGTATCTGTCTACTGTAATTTTGATGCAAACTATTATGAGGCGTTTAAAAAAGTCAATCAAAAGTTTGCCCAGACAGTTATGAGTGAACTCATTGACAGTGACTTTATCTGGGTCCATGATTATCAACTGATCAATACAGGCAAAGAGTTAAGGGCAAACGGTGTAAAAAACAAGATAGCTTTTTTTCTTCATATTCCTTTTCCTCCTTCTGAGACCTTTAATCGTATTCCTTGGCGTCTGGAGATCGTGGATGCAATGCTCTCTTACGATCTCATAGGATTTCAAACAGAGATGGACAGGAAGAACTTTTTGGAAGTCGTTGACGCATTGATAGAGGATGCTGCAATTGAACAAAAAGAGCTTGATATAGCTACGATAGTAACTCAGAAAGGAAAAAATAAGGTCGGTGTCTTCCCTATTAGTATCGATTATGATGAGTTCTCTGAGCAAGCTAAGAGTGAAGAGGTCTCAAAAATGACAGAGGAGCTAAAAGAGGGTTATCCCGGTCAAAAGATCATGCTAGGAATCGATAGGCTTGATTACAGCAAAGGAATCCCGCAAAGGCTTAAAGCTTACAGAGCATTGTTAGACAAGTACCCGAAGCTTCATAGGAAGGTCAAACTGATACAGATCATGGTGCCCAGTCGAGAAGATATAGCCAAATATGCAGACCTGAAAAGTGAGATCGAACAGCTTGTGGGTGAAATAAACGGAAAGTTTAGTCAACCAGGCTGGATCCCTATACAGTACTGCTATTGCTCATTAAGCAGAACAGAGCTTCTCGCTTATTACAGAGCGTCTGATATTGCACTGGTCACGCCTCTGAAAGATGGGATGAACCTGATTGCCAAGGAGTATTGTGCTGCGAATATTGACAGAGATGGCGTATTGATTCTCAGCGAGTTCGCGGGGGCAAAACACCAGTTTAAGGATGATGCCCTCCTGGTCAACCCTTTTGATGAAGAGTCTGTTGTTGAGACCATTAAAAAAGCTTTGTCTATGAAGAGCAAAGAGAAGCAAAAACGTATGGAAAATATGCAAAATAGTGTTCAAAAGTTTAATGTCTATTGGTGGGTTGATACATTTTTAAAAGTTTGGACAGCTTGAAATTAAGATAGAAAGTAGTGTTGAGAGATTAAAACCAAGCTACAACCACTGTTTAAAAAGTATTTTAATAAGGATATTCCGTGAAATTTTCTATAAAGTACCTGCTTTTCGTCTTGCCAGCAGTGTTAACGTTTACATCATGCAGCTATATCGACACTGTACAACGCGCTAAAAAGAGCCAAGAGCTCAAAGGGACAGCTGCGTATTATGATAATAAATGTTTGGTAGCCGAAGAGTGTGCAGGATTGTCAGCTAAGGTTCTTTTGCCAGCTTCTGACAAAAGTGACTCTATGGCGATAGCTGTTGTTGTTGAGGACGGAAACGAGAGCAGGGTTATAGATGTTCAAGTGATCGATTTTACCCAAGACGGCGATGCAAAGGTCTCCTACTTTTTCTTTGATCTTCCGGTAGGTACCTATTCGATCTATGCTTTAACAACTTCTGATCATAATAGTAGCTATGCAGATGGCGACCTCTCTATATTGGCTATGGACTCTGGCACCATCACTGAAAATGATCTAAAAGCATACCAAAATGCCATTATCGTGGATGATATCTTGATCAATTCAGAAGAGAGTAGTGGTCTGTTTTCCTATTCTCTTAAACATATGAAAGATAAACTGACAAACCCAACGAAACAACATATAGGTTATTTTGAAAAAGATGTAAATTTAGATGATCCGGTATTTTCACATCAAGTGGCTATGGAAGGGCTCTATTATCCAGAAAGTTTCAAAAAAAAGAGCAAAGCTATCTATCGACTCGCTCCAGAATTCAAAAAGGGGACTATACCGATCCTCTTTGTTCATGGAATGGGAGGCACGCCGCGAGACTGGAAGTTTATGATAGAAAACTTGGACCTTGAGCATTACACACCCTATGTACTTTATTATCCAAGCGGTGAAGACTTTACTAAACTTGCAACGCAATATAATGGCTGGATAATTTCAGATAAGATATTTGACAATGGACCCGGTGTTGTAGTAGCACACAGTTTTGGCGGTATTATTGTCCGTGACGCAATCAATCTTGAGCATGATACGAACAGAGTGCTGTTCATTTCGATGGCAACACCCTATGGCGGTGATGCAAAAGCGTCTGAGGGGGTAAAAAACGCTCCTTATGTAATTCCATCTTGGCGAAGTATCGCTGACGATGGAGATTTTATTAAAAACCTCTATCGACAAAAACTGTCTGATCTAGAGACCTTTGAATTAATCTTTGCCTATAACAACAGTGGTGATGGAGAGAGTGGTGATGGACGAGTACCTTTAGATAAACAGCTGCGATCCGAAGCACAAAAAGAGGCTAGAAGCATACGCGGGTTTAACGAAGACCACATCTCCATCCTCAACTCAAAAGAGACGGCGGAGCACATCAATACGCTTTTAGAAGCATTTGCAAAAGAGAATATAGAACAACAACAAAAATAACCACCCGTTTGCTATAATTGCAACAATAATTGAAAGTAGGACATTTTATGAGTACAGAAGCATCAATCAAAGCCTTTGACGAAGCACAAGAGTATATTCCAGGTGGTGTAAACTCACCGGTTCGTGCCTTTAAAAGTGTGGGTGGTACGCCACTGTTTATTAAAGAAGGTCAGGGCGGTACGATGACCGATATCGACGGTAACAGCTATGTTGATTATGTACAATCATGGGGACCGCTTATCTTCGGTCATCGTGATGAGAGCATTGAAGCGGCTGTTATCGAAGCCGTCAAACATGGCTTGAGTTTTGGTGCGCCGACTGAGGCAGAGACCGAGCTTGCTCATGAAGTGGTCTCTATCTTTGACTCAATAGATAAAATTCGTTTTGTCTCTTCGGGAACTGAAGCCGTTATGAGTGCGATTCGTCTTGCACGCGGTTTTACCGGTAAAGATGACATTATCAAGTTTGAAGGGTGTTATCACGGTCACAGTGATTCACTTTTGGTACAGGCAGGTTCAGGTCTTGCGACTTTTGGCAACCCATCTTCACCAGGTGTTCCGGCAGATTTCACAAAGCATACTCTACTGGCAAAATACAACGATTTGGCAAGTGTAGAGAAATGTTTTAACGACTCTGACGACATCGCTTGTATTATCATCGAGCCGATTGCCGGAAACATGGGCCTTGTACCAGCTGATAAAGAGTTTTTACATGCTCTTCGCAAGCTTTGTGATGACAATGGTGCACTCTTGATCTTCGATGAAGTTATGAGCGGTTTTCGTGCGACGCTTCATGGTGCAGAGAGTATTACGGGTGTCAGACCGGACCTGATCACTCTTGGTAAAGTGATCGGTGGAGGTATGCCTGTTGGCGCCTTTGGCGGCCGTAAAGATGTGATGGCAATGCTTTCACCGGATGGTCCGGTTTATCAAGCAGGAACGCTAAGCGGTAACCCTATTGCGATGGCTGCCGGTTTGGCTGCCGTTAAAAAACTTAAACAAAATGCGAAGTTATACCCAATACTGCAAGAGCGTGCTACACGTCTGGTTGAAGGGATGAAAGCTGCCGCAGTGAGCAATGGCATAAACATGGTGACAGAGGTCCGTGGTTCAATGTTTGGCTTCTTCTTTAGTGCAGATGCTGTGAAAAACTTTGATGATGCAGCACAAGCTGATCATGCGCTTTTTGCCAAGTTCCATGCTGCAATGCTGGCTGAGGGCTTCTACTTTGCCTGTTCTGGTTATGAGACAGGTTTTGTCTGTACCGCGACAACCGATGAGATGGTCGAAAACACTGTCAAAGCAGCAGAGAAGATCTTTGCGGAGATCAAGTAATGGTTGAGTCTCCTAAAACCCCGGAAGAAGAGGGTGAAAAACCGCGTATCAAACCTATAATCGAAGGTGCAGAGTCACTTTCACTCGGTATCTCTATGGTTGTAGCTGTACTCATTGGTGTCGGTCTTGGTCTTGGTCTTAAATACCTTACCGGTGTGACTTGGACCTTATGGATCGGTGTTGCCATCGGTATTGCTGCTGCAGTGTTAAATGTCTATAAAGCCTACTCAAAACAGTATAAAGCGTTTGAAGAACTGGCTAAACAAGATCGATACAAGATCCAAAAACAACTTGAAGATGACGATGATGAGGACGAGAGTGAAAAGAACTATTAAACTCTTTGTTGTTAGTGAAATAGCTATCTTTGCACTGTGGCTCCACTCCTATGCATTTTTTATCAACTTTCAGATCGCTTTTCTCTCATCAGTTCTGATCCTTCTGGGTTCGACGTATAGCTATAAACGCTTAGTAGATAGACGTGTTGCCTCAGAAGATCGACCTGACGACACGGATCTTATTGATAAAATCGATGATCCTTTTGACCTCTACAGCGAAGAGATCAAATCTGAAGTCGTTGCCGATAACGAGTTGGATCTAAAAGCGATCGTTAAAGAGGAAAAGAAGCGTCTAAAACCGCAAAATATCAAAAACACAGCCAAGAGCGCACCGGCATTAGTTTCGATCTTTAGAGTTCTCCCTTACATCTTTTTAGTACTTGGGTTTATTGGACTTAAGAACAATGACCTGTTGAGTCTTGTACCGTTTCTCATCGGTCTTGGTGTCGGCATAGTAGTTGGGCTTTTTATGGGGAGAGCTCTTTTTATAAAAGAGTAATAATTAATTAGTTGTATAACGGAACTTTTAATCCGTTATCATCGGAATATTAATACTAACAACATTGTCTTGAAATACCGAATAGAGGTTATTAGTTTCCGCGAGCATCTCTATCTCTGAAACACTCTTCTTGCAAAACTCTGTACCAGATATCTCGATTGTAAAGAGTGAATACTTATTGTCCTCAAACTTAATGTGTTCACCAACACGATAGAAAAGTTTTGTCTTGATCACATCACTGTTTACATACGCGCCATAGATCTTGTTGAATAGCTTAATAAAGTTCTCGGGATGCAGTCGTATCTCAGGGATAGTCGGATCAAGGTCTTTTTTAAAGATGGTGTCTGAACTAATAGAGCAGGTACTGATGCATAGATCGATGAGGGTGTAGACATTGATAAGTTCACCTGTCGGTTTAGGAGCAGAAAAGTTAATGGTAGGCTGTTGATAGAAACGAATACCGATCTCAGATTCGTTTTCATATCCGACAGTAATACCGAAAAGGCGATAGCGTCCAAACTCTAGCTCTAAAAATGTTGTTTTAAATCCAAAACTGGTGCTTGCATGTGTTGTGGCGATCTCAAAGAGGATGTTCTTGTCAACACTGCCTAGAAGGTATTGCGCCTCATTGTTAAGTGAGATGATCTTCCCGCTAGCGCTAAAAAGCACAAAAGGGTTGTAATCATACTCTATCCACTGCTGCTCAAACGTCAAAAGGTCTACTCTTCGATGTAATTTTTAAGACGACGGCCCACTTTAGGGTGTTTAAGTTTTTTGATCGCCGATGATTCGATCTGGCGAACACGTTCACGAGTAACGTTAAGCTCTTTACCGATCTCTTCTAGAGTACGGTCACTTTCATCATCCATAATTCCAAAGCGCATTTTAATGACCGCTTTTTCACGTTCATTAAGCTGCTCGAGTACACCTTCGATCTGTAGACGAAGGTCATCTTTCAAGATAGCATCAGCCGGTGCCAAAGAGGTCTTGTCTTCGATGAAGTCACCAAAACGGCCATCTTCTTCATTACCGATAGGCGCTTCAAGAGAGATAGGCTCTTTAGTGATCTTAATAACGTTTTTAACCTTCTCAACAGAGAGACCGACCTCTTCAGAGATTGTATCGACATCCGGCTCTTTACCATTTTCTTGAAGGTATTTACGCATGATTTTGTTAATACGGTTGATCGTCTCGATCATGTGGATCGGAATACGGATAGTACGGGCTTGGTCAGCAATAGCACGGCTAATTGCCTGACGGATCCACCATGTAGCATAAGTCGAGAACTTGTAACCCTTTTTATACTCAAACTTGTCAACCGCTTTCATAAGACCGATGTTACCCTCTTGGATAAGGTCAAGGAACGGTAGGCCACGGTTTGTATAACGTTTTGCGATCGAGACAACAAGACGAAGGTTAGACTTCGCCATACGTGTTTTAGAGATCTCAGAGATATCTTTACCGCGTTTGATCTGCTCAAGGATCTCTAGAAGTTTTTCCGGCTCCATATCAAAGCCGCCTTTTGAGGCCTCTTTAGTCTGGATTAGCTTTTTGATCTCCATATAAGTACTGACCATTGTCGCTTCGGGTACACGTGCAGCGATATCTTCTTTTGTAAGTTCACAGATCTCTGCAACAAGCTCAACGTGATTGTCACGCAGATTGTCGTTAAAAAGTGGAAGTTTGTACTCAAGGCGTTTTAGCTCTTTGTCAAAACCATCATCACTTTTCAGTGCTGTCTCCATTGACTTAACAAGTTCGTTGATAAGTTTAGATGTTGGTCCGAGGTCCAATAGACGCTCTTTAAGAGTCTTCTTTTTAAAGCTAGCTGTCAAGAAGAACTGAACATATTCCTCAGTCATTACTGATTCATCTTCTAAAACGATCTCTTTTTCGACAGATTTCATCCAATCTTTTTTCGCTTTTTCCAAGGATTTAAAGCTTACCACAACGGCATCAACGCGTTTTTTATCTTTGGCTGTGAGAGCAACCTCAGATTTATCTTCTTCAATATCATTACCGTCAGCATCTTGCTCTTTTTCGTCTTCAAAGCTTTTAAAGAGCTCTTTAACGCGACGTTCACGATTAATTAACGGATCTTTATAATCTAAGATAAAGTCAATAAGGTAAGGGACTGAACAGATTGCATCGATGATGATACTCTCACCGTATTCGATCTTTTTAGAGATCTCGATCTCTTCATCTTTAGTAAGAAGAGGGATCTGACCCATCTCACGTAGGTACATACGTACGGGTGAGTCAGAACGCGACCATTCCATCAATTCGTGTTGCTTGAGGATGTCGAACTCTTCGCCTTTTGACTCTTCTATCAGTTTACGTTGTGCAGCCAAACGTGCAGCTGCCTCTTGATCATTAAGCATTTTTGCATGTTCAGATGCTGTAAAAAGACAAACTTTATATTTTTGTGCGAGCTTCAAGATGTTTTTTACCTGAGCAGCAGTAGGTTGCTTCTCAAAAACATCAACAAGCGACTCATATGTTAAACAGTCTGAAGATTTGTGTGAGCTGAATGTGTCATCTAGGTATTTGTTCAATTCTTTTGCGGTCATATGCGAATGCGCTCCTAGCGAGGTAAGTATTTTAAAGTAATCGGATTATACCGAGATTTGCTAAATTTATACTTTGTAGGTTTAGATATTTTAGTAATTACTAGCACTTAAAAACACATTAGTAACAACTACAAATGAATTAAATCAGTATTGACAAGCACCCCTTGAATAAGAATAATACTAAATGATATTAATATGGATGAAGGTGATGTTTATCAAGATATGACGCTTTTTTCGATATAATCCGACAAAATTAAAGGGCACCTCTACGATCTTTAATAGATATTGCAGGTGTACCAAACAGGATTTTGAATGCAAACAATTGAAGGAAAAGTCTGGAATTTCGGTAAAGATATCGATACAGACCTTATTATTGCCGCAAGATATTTAAACACATCAGTACCCGAAGAGCTGGCTAAACATGTAATGGAAGATGCTGATCCGACTTTTGTCAAAAACATGACACCGGGTGACATCATTGTTGCTGACGACAACTTCGGTTGTGGTTCGTCTCGTGAACATGCGCCTATCGCACTTAAAGCGGCTGGTGTTGCGGCTGTCATCGCTCCTACATTCGCACGTATTTTCTACCGTAACGCTTTCAATATGGGTCTGCCTATTTTTGAACTGCCGGAGAGTACAGAGATCAAAAAAGGCGATGTTGTAAACATCAATATGGACGAAGGCACGATTACCAACAAAACAAATGGTAAAAGCTACAAGTTTACGCCGATCCCTCCATTTATGCAAGAGCTTATCAATGCAGGTGGTTTAATGAATTTTGCAGCAAATGAAGTTGCCCAAGGAGAGAAATAATGAAAATCTATAAAATCGCCCTTATTAAAGGTGATGGAATTGGCCCTGAGATCATTGATGAAGCGGTAAAAGTCCTGGATGCTGTCGCCTCTACTGCTGATTTTGACTTTCAATACGAAGAGTTGTTGATGGGCGGTTGTGCTTATGACGCGACAGGTGACCCCCTTCCACAAGAGACAATCAATGGTTCAATGAACTCAGATGCTGTCCTTTTTGGTGCTATCGGTGGTGAAAAGTGGGACAACCTTCCACGTGACAAACGTCCAGAGTCGGGTCTTCTTCGTTTCCGTAAAGAGCTAGGTGTTTATGCTAACTTGCGTCCTGCGGTTGTTTATGATGAACTCGTAAACGCAAGCTCTCTTAAACCAGAGATTGTTCAAGGTGTTGACCTTATGGTTGTACGTGAACTTATCGGCGGTATCTACTTTGGTGAGCCTAAAGGACGTGATGAAAACCGTGGTTTCAATACAATGGTCTACACTCGCGACGAGATCGTACGTATCGCCCATCAGGCATTTAAAATTGCTATGACGCGTAGTAAGCGTGTTTGTTCAATCGACAAAGCAAACGTTCTCGATGTCTCTCAGCTTTGGCGTGACGTCGTTACTGAAATCGCTGCAGAGTACCCGGAAGTTGAACTGAGCCACATGTATGTTGACAATGCGGCAATGCAGCTTATCCGTGATCCTAAGCAGTTCGATGTTATGTTGACCGGTAACATCTTTGGTGACATCTTGAGTGACGAGGCAAGCATGCTTTCAGGTTCTATCGGTCTACTTCCATCAGCATCTGTTGGTAACAAGATCGGTGTTTATGAGCCAATTCACGGTTCTGCACCGGACATAGCTGGTCAAGGCATCGCGAACCCGATCGCAACGATCTCAAGTGCTTCGATGATGCTTCGTTACGCACTAAACGAGAACGATGCAGCTGACCGTATTGATGCGGCTATCAAGCAAGCACTTTCTGAGGGTTACCGTACACAGGATCTTGCACAGTTTGATGCAAAAGAGATCTGTTCAACAAGCGAGATGGGTTCTATCATCGCTAACTACGCTGTTAAATAGTAATTAGTTTTAGTCTATACGCAAACGAACAAAGTCCGTTTGCTTAGGCAGCAGGCCCAAGCGCAGATCAACCGCGCTTGGTATCTTTTATATTTAACTCTTTTTAGAACCTGTACTTTATATGTACAGGTTTTATAAAACAGTTTTTAAGTGAGCCAAGAGAATGAAACAATATCGCGTACTAATTGATGCCAAAGATGAAAAAGGCCTGGTTTACAAGATCGCCAGTATCTTTTATAACCATGAACTTAATATCATGTCCAACAATGAGTTTGTTGACAAAGAGAACGACAAGTTCTTTATGCGCTCTGTTGTTGAGGGTAAAGTTGATGCTCAGCAGCTTGAAAATGAGTTAGAAGCTGTTCTTCCTGAAGACTCAAGTGTAGAGATCATTAAACCGGGTAAGAAAAATATCATCTTGATGGTCACCAAAGAGTCACATGCCCTAGGTGACATTCTGATCCGTTACGAAGCTGGGGAGTTGGATGCGAACATCTTGGCTGTTGTCTCTAACTACGATTTTTTAGAGCCACTTGTAAGCAAGTTCAATATTCCTTTTGTCACCGTTTCACATGAAGGTCTTGACAGAGAGGCACACGAAGCAGCTATTTTAGAGGTTCTTGGTCTATATAAAGATGTTGACTACATCGTTCTAGCCAAATACATGCGTATCTTGACACCACGTTTTGTCGAAGCCTATGAAGATAAGATCATCAATATCCACCACTCCTTTTTACCGGCATTTATCGGTGCTAACCCTTACAAACAAGCATTTGAACGTGGTGTAAAAATCATCGGTGCTACCGCACACTTTGTTAATAACAATCTTGATGAAGGTCCGATCATTGCCCAAGAGATAAAACATATTGACCATGCCTACAGCTGGCGTGACATGCAGCGCTCAGGTCGTGATGTCGAGAAGATCGTTCTCTCTCGTGCCTTGAAACTGGCATTAGAAGACCGTATCTTTGTCTATGCAAACAAAACGGTTATCTTTTAGTCTATAAACATAATACTTCAGTCTACTAAAACACCATATAGGAGTTCCTTTGTTCAATATCGTCCTTTATAATCCACAGATACCAAACAACACAGGCAGTATCGGTCGGCTCTGTGTCAACACAGGTTCATCGCTGCACCTTATTAAACCTCTAGGCTTTGATATCGATGAAAAAGCGGTACGTAGAGCAGGGCTTGACTATTGGCATAAACTAGACCTTCATGTCTGGGAAGACCTTGAGAGCTTTCTTGCAGCTCAAGATGAGAGTGCGCGTTACTTTTACGCTACGACTAAAACAGATACACCGTATTTTGAACGAGAATTTCAAGAGAATGACTTTCTGTTTTTCGGTTCTGAGACCAAAGGCTTACCTGCTGATCTTCTGGCAGCAAACCCTCAGCACTGTATGACTATTCCTATGACAAAAGAGGGCCGTAGCCTAAACCTTGCCGTTAGTACGGGGATCATCCTCTATGAGGCGATCAAACAGAACTTTACCGGATACAAGGCTTTGATGTGAACAGTTTAATGGATTATATTATGTTGGGGTTGTTTATACTCTTTCTATTTTTTATCTTTGGCGGCTATCATCAAAGCAAGCTTGAAGAGCGCGAAGGTAAAGCGGATCAAGATAAAAAAGATAAAAAGACAGACGATATACAAGAGTAGAGCAGTATATTACAAGTACTGCTTTTTAGCTATTTGTAGATCAGTTTTATCAATCGCCCCATATCACCCACTGAGATATTAGGATTGGTCTTAATCACTTTTTTTATTAATAAGTACTCTCTGCTATTGATGTTCATAACCTATCCCTCTTTATAAAATTTTGTCAGCCCAACGGCTTAATGATACTTCGAATCTGTCTAAAAATGAATCCGCTGTTTTAATAATCTTTGCCATCTGTCATCCTTTAATCACTTTTGTAGGCACATTCTATGAACTATCGCAATATGATCTTAATAATATTGCAATTTGACATATTATTTAGATAAAGTATGTCAACGCTTTACTATGTTGATATAAAAAGTAAGGCACCTCTGAGAGATATGAGGTGCCCATTAAAAGGATGGGACATGAAAAGTTTCAGTGAGATCGTAGAAGAGATAAAAGATATCATCTCCTCAGATATCCCCGGTAAAAAAGTGTTTGACAAAGATGTGGCAAATGCACTGGAAATTTCACAGATGAACTTTGCGACGATGAAGAAGCGAGAGAAGATCCCTTATGAGGAGCTTCTTAACTTTTGTGCCAAACGTTCTATCGCTATTAACTGGTTGCTTTATGACCAAAGCCCGGAGTCTCTCGTCGAGGCGACTAACCAGTTCTACATGGTTCGTTATTTTAATGCCGTCAATGCTTCGGCCGGTGGCGGTGGTTTTTCGGATGAGGGCGAAGAGGCAGAAAACCTTGCAATTGAGCCTCACTTTTTAGCTACATTAGGTGGTGAGAGTGAACTAAAAAATATCGAGGCTATTAATGTGACCGGTGATTCGATGGAGCCCACTTTTTTAAATGGTGACATCATCTTTTTGAACCGTTCCAAGGTCGATATTTCCCGTGGTGGTATTTTTGCGATTCAAACAGAAGATATGCTGCTTGTTAAACGATTACAAAAGCGTATAGATGGTAGAATCGATATTATTTCAGACAATAAAGATTTCTATCTGCCACAAGTCGCCGCACCAGAGCAGATCAACATTCTTGGTCGTGTTGTCGGGCGTTATGGCGGGGTAGAATAAGTTTCGTACTTTAAACGCTCTTTACGGTTTTAGAAATGTTGTAAAAGGAGATGCATTTGCATCACAACAAAGGTTTCCGCTTAGCTCTTTTGGTCACTAGTTTGACTGTTTTACTCTCTATAAACGTGTATAGCGCTGAGACACCGCAACTGGGTGAGACGCTATCTCTTATAAGCCCTCTAAGCAGTAGTAAAAATCAAACAGACTTAAAAGAGCTTAACCTCTCAACGACTCAAGAGCTAAACAGTACCGATAATGGGTTCTGTATTACTCCTGTTTATCCGCATTTTGTTGAAGACCTTTATCGCTTCCCTCAGGATATTGAGGTCTATGCCAAAAAGAGTGCACTGACCCATAAACGTCACTACGACATTCAAAAAGCTTTTGACAAAAACTACTTCTCAGTCTGGAGTTATAAACGACCTCCAGAAAAATCATCTACTGCCCGCTGGCCATTTCGTGTCTACTCCAAAGGCTGTTCGTATGGTGAAAATCTGCAGTTATTAGAGACGTCATGGTTTGATGAGATGTTGGATAAAGCAAACTTTAAACGCTTTGGCAAGGTGAGTCGTTACGGTATAACACTGCACTTCTCATCGTTGCGTAATTTTCCAACACAAAAACCACTTTTTAGAGACCCGAACCGTGCAGGTGAGGGTTTTCCTTTTGACTACCTGCAAAACAGTGCCATCCATGCAAATGAGCCGATCTATATCTCTCACTACTCAAAAGATAAAGCTTGGGTCTATGTCTACACCTCTTATGCCTCAGGATGGCTGCCTAGCCATACCATCGCTTTTATGAATAAAAAAGAGCGTAAGAAGTGGAAAAAGGCAAAGCCTGTCTATCTTCTGAAAGAGAAGGTGGCGTTGACGGATACTGAGGGACATTTTCTCTTTTACTCTCGAGTCGGTATGCGCCTTAGTTTTGTTAAAAAAAGAGGACTGTACACATATGCCCGTGCCGTTGCACCGGGTGCTTTTAACAAACCTACTTTTGTGACGATCAGGTTTAAACACAGTGATGTGACAACCAAGCCACTCTATCTTAATCAAAATAACCTCACCAAGATCACAGCGGGGGTCATGAAAAGCAATTATGGATGGGGCGGACTGTATGAAGAGAGAGACTGCTCTTCAACCTTGCGGGACATCTATACCCCTTTTGGTATCTGGATGCCGCGCAACTCCAGGCAGCAGTCACGTATCGGTAAGGTCATAAAGTTTACAGACCTTAATATAACAGCCAAAGAAGCGTTGATCAAAGCAGAGGCGATACCGTTTGAGACCTTCTTGCACCGTAAAGGGCACATCATGCTCTATTTGGGTACCTATGATGACAATATTATGATCTTGCATAACATGTGGGGGATCAAGACGGTTGACGATAATGCAGAAGAGGGGCGTGTAATCGTTGGTAAAGTGGTCATCAGCACCTTAGACATAGGCAGTGAGCAAAGCGGCTATGACTATAACAGCTCACTTATGCCGAGTCTTGATCGAATGAATATCTTTACTTACAAGCCGGTCAAAAAACAGAAAAAGCGAAAACAAAAAAGTAAAAAGAAAGCTAATGGATAGGGATATTCTTTAGTCCCACACCATTGCTCAAAGAACTCCTTTTATACCTTGACATCAATATATTATCTGCATTACCATGTAGATATTACTGTAGCAATTAAATACCCTAAAGATCAAAAGAGTGAGAAGAGGTAAGTCGATTTATTTTAGTATTGAAGAGAAATAGAAGTAAAGCGAGACCTAAGTCTCACTTTAGTCGTTAGTGTAGGTCAGCGTTTAGTTTGATCTCACGAGTTGAACGTGAAGCAGTCAATTCACCTGTCATTGAGTTCTGACGGAAGTGAAGACCGTTAAGACCTGCGAGCTCTTTACCTTTAAAGACTTCACCTTCCATCTTAACACCTGCATTAGCCTCTTGAAGCTTAACAAGTTGATCAGGGTATATACTTATTTTAGTACCTTCTAAGACCGCGATACCGGCATCGATAATACATGCATCACCTAGTGGGATACCACAAACAGAGTTAGCACCCAATAGTGAGTTTTTACCAATAGAGATAGGGTTACCGTCAGTACCGCTAAGAACACCAAGGATAGAAGCACCACCACCAACATCTGAACCGTCACCAACGATAGCAGAGCTAGAGATACGACCTTCGACCATACTCACGCCTGTTGTACCTGCGTTGAAGTTAATGTAAGAAGCTCCTGGCATGACTGTTGTACCAGCATGAAGTTGCGCACCAAAACGTACTTTAGATGTCTCTAAGATACGTGTGTTGTCCGCAGGGATGATGTGTTGTAAGAAACGTGGGAACTTGTCTACAAAGTCAACATGCGGGTAGGCGTTAGCAAGCTTAAGTTCGATCTCATTTTCACGTAACCATGCTAGTTCGATCGGTTGACCATCAGACCATGCAACATTTGGAAGAGCACCGAACGCACCGTTAAGGTTAAGGCTGCGAAGTTCTACTTTTGCAAGAGAGAGAGCATATAGTTTAAGGTAAGTCGCTTCGACACTGATACATGCTGCGTCATCAAAGATAAACACAACACGGAATTCACCCTCACGTGCTCCCTCAGCCTTAAGTTGACCGTAAAGAGCAGAGATCACTTGAATGTTTTTGTGTGCATCGCCAAACGCTTCGTCAGAGTACGGTGTAAATGCGTTTAGGCATGACTCTAAAAAAGTTAGGTTCACATTACAAACAACTTCACTCTCATTAAAGTCAACAGTAACACCTTGCTCACTGAGTGCTTCAATGAAGATAGCAGCAGAACCAAAGTTCTCATTCCAGTTAACCACAGGGTAGGTTGCCTGAAGAACGTTGTCACTGTTTGTTTGACCAAGGTCTACACGACAAATACCAAATGCTAAAGGGTCTTTATATCCATCTTTTGTTTTGATGTTTTCGATCAGTGCTTTAAATGCATCAGCAGTTTGAATAGTTTCCATATGTCTCTCACTTTTATAGGTTTAGGGTTTTTAGAAGCACCCTTGATTTAGTGCTGAAATAGTACCATTACTAAGTTTATGATTGGCAATATTGTTAGGGTTTCTTACGTCTCTTAAAGTAAACTCAAACATATTACACATTGCAACTTCATTCATTTACTCTTATGCATCTTTGATATAATCTCTAGACAACAACACTAAAGTGAATTAACTATGACAAAATGGCTCTCTATTTTACAAAACAACGACTATTTAGCTGCCAAAAAATATATTAAAGATGGCGGTAAGCTCAACGCACGAACAGAAGCAGGGGAGTCTGTACTCGCTTATGCTCTAAAAAGCCGGGTTGACCAAGATATGTTAGAACTTTTAATAGAGAGTGGGGCTGATCTTTTTTACACCGATGACGAAGGTGTTAGCATCTTAGACTTTGCTATTACCTACAACAACATGTTTATGGTAAAACTGCTTCTTGAAAAAGGTATAGATATTAATGACATCACTCGAAGAAGTGGCTTTACACCTTTGATGGCGGCTGTCTGTTATGGCCGATATGACCTTATGAAGGTACTGCTTGAAGCTGGTGCAGACATCAATACGGCAGGTAGTAGGGGTTTGACGGCATGGGGTTTTGCAAGGAAGATGCATAAAACAAGTATGATCAAACTATTAGAGGAGATGTCGTGAAAAATTATCTTTTAATCCTTATACTCGCAGCGCTGTTTGCGGGCTGTTCGCAAGATGGCAGCGACAAAAAGAGTGAGAAAGTGATCAAAGTCGAAAAAGAGGTCAAAAAAAACGCTGACAAAAATGAAGCATTGATCTGTCTGGACGAAGATGACAAGATCACCTGTAAATTGATGACAAAACGTGTTAATGAAGACCGTGAAGTCGAATTTGAGTGGAAATCACCAAATGGGAAAGATGACCGTGAACGCGAAGTGGTCTTACCGGCCAATCACGCCAGTATCTTTGACATGAGAAGCAAAAATGGACGTGCTAAAGGGGTATGGACAGTTGAAGTAGAGATCGATGATGAAGAGGTCTCAACAACGTTTAGAATTCAATAGAAACTACTTTCTCTATAATTCTATACAGACTGTTAAGAATAAAAAGGGTACTCCCAAAAAGCCTGCTATCACGGCACGACTAACTGATATACATCTTCATCGGGTGTTATGCAAAAAAGCTCATGGATCATTGTCATAGGGTTTTCTTTAAGCACTGTCTCCATGCCCAAGTTTTCAGCCCAGCCTTTGATGGTGCTTAGTACATCAAGGTCAGTAGCCATTATCTCGACCAACAGATCCCCTTTATACCCTGCATAAGTACGAATATCTTTGATCTCAAAACCGAGTGCAAACTTAATAATATCTTTTCGCACCTGTGCCATGTTGCTCGTTGATGACGCTAGGTTACCTATAGATTTACCATTCTGCCAAATAGAAGCACTCTTCTCATGATCAGACAGTTCTTCGTTTTCATCACTCATATAATTTTCCTTAAAACAATGAAGAGGGAATAACAAGTAGTGATGCATTCCCTATATGAAAAATCATATCATAATAAGTATATTAAATACAAAAGTCTTACTATTAAAGAAAATATACCTGATTTTTTGTCGGTAGAGCAGCGTTCAGCATAAGAGCCGTTGAGTATATGCCGCTCTCAACACAGCTGTGCGAGATCACACTCACAGACTGCGCCTTGGAGG
>JBATWM010000045.1:0-9312 GCA_049672605.1 Sulfurimonadaceae bacterium | reverse complement strand
TTTTATGATGAAGTATATGCTTGCTGGTTTCTTACTGACAATCTTTCTCTTCGCCCTGATGCCCGGTCAGATGACCCCGGCTTTTCTCGTCAACCACGATAAGGCTGCGCATGCGGCGGCATTTTTTCTGTTGGCACTGATGCTGCATAAAAGTTTTGTTTCAGTGACGGTTGTACAACGTTTGATGATCTTGGTTGGAATAGGCGTCAGTATCGAAATCTTGCAGTACCTGTTTGCAGATCGAGGTTTTTCGTTTGAAGATATCGCCTATGATCTGCTCGGCATCACACTCTATACGCTCGTCTCCATGCTGACAGTTTTAGCGGTAAAGATATTTAACAAGCAGTCGAAAGAGTCGAACGATCGGGTATAAAAAAAGTACGCTTTTTGGTAATGCGATAAATTTAAAGTCATCAAACTTGGGTGAGAAGAGCCCTCGGTAGGCAAAGCGGAGACGGTCGCTGAGGTTTTCTCGCATCTGCCAAAGAAGTCCAAAAGAGCTGTATGACTTGGCACTTGACGTTTCACTGCTGTAGTGTAAGGCGATTACCTTCTGTATTAGGCCCTCTATCTCTGGATCGTTGTCCATTTTTTTGATGATCTCTTGAGGAAGGGGAAGGTCGAAAAAGAGTTTTGAAAGTGCAAGTCCCAAGAAGAGCATACGTTTTATGCCTAGTGCTTCTGCTTCTTGCAGAAGATGCTCCCAATCTACATCACTCTTAGATCGAATGGCTCTGTCGATGTCACAGATCCACTCCAGGCGTTCAAAAAGGTGTTTGGAACCGTGGGCACAGAGATAGAGAATGTGGTTTTCAAATGAGAGCATTTTGATGGGTTTGCGGTTGATCTCGATGGTCTCACTCTCACGCCACAGTTTTTTTTCTTCCCAATCAATGGCATAGTTCTTTGAGAGCAGCTCCCAGTGGATCTCGACACGAACAGCACCTCTGTGCAGGCCGATAACATTCACGCAGTTGTAAAAGCTCTCGAGTGTACTTTTTTCCAGCTCGATCTCAGGGGTATAACCTCTTTTTTGTAGCAGTGTAAGGGTCTTTTCTATCTCCTTTTGTCTGATCAAGATATCAAGATCACCGTATTGTCGAAGCGTAACACTTCCATAGGCCATCTCGCCTAAAACAGGGCCTTTAAAGGCCATTGCATCGATACTGTTTGCATCAAACAGATGCATAAGCTGCAGCAGTTCAGCACTCATCAACATGTTTCGTTGGGCTACGACCATATTGCTCTGTTTAAACAGATCGTCTGTTTCAGAGGAGAGTGAGTCTGGACGTATGTATCTGATCGTTTTGTACAGAAGTGGGTAGATGCCGTGTTTATGGGAGAGTCTATGAATATTTTGGTAGTTTTCGTCTGAATAAGATGAAAATGCAGTTTGAATGGCAGAAGTCTCTATCTGCTTTTGGCAGCAATCTATTAGCAACTTATATTCTGAAGATAACATGGAAAGGTCTTGTCTGTTCATGTGGAAGATTATAACTTGAATAGGGTTAAATAAAGGGCACTTTCAAAGCGTATCTGCAGGGGTTGAATGGCACTTTAACTTCATTATAAACTTGATGTACTATAATAACACCTAATTAAAGCAGTGTTTATAAAGAGGAAATAATGTTTAAAAGTCTATTGATAACCTTGTTTATTGGAAGTTTGGTCTTTTCCGGCTGTAGTATGAAAGAGTACACCCTTTTTCAAGATGATGACCGTTCTGAAGAGCCGACAGAGGTCAATGCTACTGTGTACGAAAATGAGATGATCTTTGAAAACAAGATCCAGCCCAATGACCGTGTTGAGATCATGGTCTATAACCAGTCGAGTACAGGGCCGGGACAGTTAACATCGATGGTCGATGCGGGTGAAACGCAAGGGTACTCAGGGGCCGATGAGACGCGGGGTCTGTTAGTGACTCAAGAAGGAGAGGTACGTCTACCATTGATTGGAAGTGCCAATATTTGGGGATTGACAGAGGATGAAGCGGCAAAGTTCCTAATGGAAGAGTATGGAAAATATCTTCGTAGCCCTTACGTCACGATTAAGATCATGAACCAACGTCTTTTTATTTTGGGTGAGGTTAAAACCCCTGGTGTTGTTCCTATAACCAATGGAACAATGAACCTTATCGAGGCCATTGCCCGTTCTGGTGACTTGACCGACTTTGCTGAACGTCGTGGGATCTTGGTCTTGCGCGGTGATCTTCGTGACCCTGAAGTGCGTATGATCGACCTGACGCATATGTCGACTATCAAACTTTCCAGTCTCTATCTTAAACCTAACGACATCGTCTATGTCCAGCCGCGTGCATCGAAAGGACGTGCGATCGCTTATGATGAGATCTCGCCGCCGTTCCAACTGGTATCGTCGATCTTACAGCCATTTGTCAACATCACTTATCTTGCTAATGCATGGAAAGACTAATATGAACTCTACATCTGTAAACCCACAAAACAATATCGACGAAGATGAGATCGACCTCAAAGAGGTCTTTGGTACGCTCAACCGTTACAAATACTCTATAGTCGTCTTTGCCATTCTCTTTACGATCGGTGCGACGATATTCGCCTACTTTAACGACAATGTCTATGAGGCATCCACAACGATAGAACTTGAACAGCAAGGCCATGGAGGTCCAGGCGATGACATGATGATGTTGGCGCTGAGTGGCGGGGGTGCTAACCTCGATAATGAGCAGTTCATTCTTCAGTCACGTTTTCTTTCAGAGAAGGTGCTTCGCGGACTTGAGATCGGTACACGCTACTTTACAACAAAAAACCTACGCACTGTTGAGCTCTACCGTACCTCTCCCTTTGTCGTTGTTTCTAAAGAGCTTGACAGCTCTCTTGAGGGAGCAGAGTTTACAATGGAGATACTGGGCAAAAATTACTTTATACTCCGTATGACACCGGCAATCGGCCTTAAAGAGAAAGTGCTGCGTAAGTTGGGTCTCATTGAGGTCCCTTCTGACGAACCAAAACCGTATGAACAGAGACATGCATTTGGCGAAGAGATCGTAACAGAGTGGTTTACTCTGACTATTAATAAAGTCTTTGACCTTGAAAACAGAGAGTACTCTTTTTCTGTTACGCCTAATGCCCATATGTCCAAATTTATTCAAGTCGGTCTTGAGACATCTTTGGTCTCTAAAACTGGTACGATCTTACAGATCACTTTTCAAGACAATGTTGCACTGCGCGCCCAGGAAGTCATTAACACTCTAGGTGAACGTTATCTGCAGCAAGAGTTGGAAGAGAAGACGCTTGAGGCAGATCGGACGCTGATGTTCATTGATGCTCAGATCGAAGAGATCAACAAAGATGTTGAGAAATCACAAGGAAAACTAGAGAAGTTCCGTTCGAAACATACGATTGTCGATGCGGGCCAGCAGGCGATGATGACGGCAGAAAACATGGCTGAGTATGAGAGTAAACTTCAAGCACTAGAGATCGAATCTAATGTACTTAAAAATGTTCAAGCATATATCAATACTGGTAAAGACCTTTCGGGAATCAGTTTAGGCTCAGCAGCTTACACTGACCCGGCTCTCGCACAGATGATCCAAAAACTTCAAGAGAGCATTATGGCGCGTAACTCACTCTTGCTTGAGTTTACAGAGATTCACCCGGACATCATAAAATTGACCGAAGCGATCAACTCTATAAAGTCATCGATTAAGTTTACGCTCAAAAACGATATTAATATTATCGAACAGCGTAAACAGACACTTCGTCACTATATTCGCAAGTATCAACGCTCTTTAGAAGCACTTCCTGAAAGTGAACGTCAGCTAGCTAACCTTACGCGTAACACCCTGGTTAATGAGAAAGTCTATAACTTCTTGTTGGAAAAACGTGCGGAGACAGCGATCTTACGTTCATCTACAGTCTCTAAAACACGTGTCTTAGACACAGCACTGTTGCCGGAGTTGCCGATAAAACCAAAACGTCTGCTTATCATCTTGGTGGGGATGATCCTTGGATTTATTGTGGGGATCGCCTTAGCCTTTTTGCGTGCATTTTTGGACGACACATTGAAAACAGCCGAAGATATCGATAAGGCCACGAATATCCCACTCTACGCGGCAATCCCGCAGCGTATAAATAAAATGACCAGTTCGCAGTTTGAAGAGGCGATGCGAGTGCTTCGTACCAACCTGCAGTTTGCAGGTGGAGCCAAAAAGTCGAAGATCGTTGCTTTGACATCATCGATCTCGGGTGAGGGTAAGACAACTGTTGCTGTCTCTTTGGCGAAGATCATTGCAGCAACCGGAAAAAAAGTGGTTCTACTTGACCTGGATATGCGCCGCTCTCGTATGCATGAAGAGTTTAGTATTACCAACAAAGTCGGGGTCAGTTCTGTACTCTCTGGTATTAATACACTTGATGAAGTCTTACATGAAGATGTATTGGAAAATTTAGATGTCATTACTGCCGGTGCAAAACCACCAAATCCATCTGAGCTTTTAGTGACAGTCGGCTTTGATGAGATGATAGCAAAACTGTCAGAGGCATATGAGTATATCATCTTTGATACACCGCCAATCGGTCTTGTGACGGATGCGATGATCTTGTTGCAGATAGCTGATATTGGTCTGATCGTGACCCGTGCAAACTACTCTAAGAAGTCATTTCTTAAAAATATTGAGCGGTTCGCTACTGAGCATAAACTGCAGAATCTTGGGTTTATTATTAATGGGTTGGAGTCTGATAAGAAGCAGGGTTATGGTTATGGCTACGGCTATGGATATGGCTCAGGAAAAGGCTACTACGACTAAAAGTTGTAGCTTCAGCGCATCTTGCACCAAAATTCAACTCTTTGCGTACCGATGTACGCTATCGGTTGAATATTTGGCACAATCTACACTAAATCTACAACATTTAGCAGTTCGAACTGGTTAAGATGAGCTGGGTCTGCCCCCCCCCCTTGGGTATCGCTATCTTTATCAGTCATTAACACCTTTCACACTGCCAAAGACAACCCTCTTTCCTCTGCCGAAGGCACCCATTTACGATTTACGATTTTCCATTTCCTTGAAGCAAAGCTTCAATATCTTTTTTGATACTTTCTGGCTTTGTAGAAGAGCCGTAGCGTTCAACAACATTCCCGTCTCTGTCAACTAGAAATTTGGTGAAGTTCCATTTGATGGACTCTGTCCATAAAAAGCCGCTCTTTTCATTTTTCAGGTATTGATAAAGTGGTATGGTATTCTCACCGTTGACGTCGATCTTGGAGAACATGTCAAACTGAACATCGTAGGTACCTTGGCAAAAGAAGATAATCTCTTCGTCACTGCCTGGTTCCTGTTCGCCGAACTGGTTAGACGGAAAACCTAACACCATAAAGTCTTGATCTCGATACTCTTCATAAAGTTTTTCCAGACCTTCATACTGAGGGGTGAACCCACACGCGCTGGCAACATTGACGATTAAGAGGACCTTGCCTCTGTACTGTGACATAGAGATCTCTTTGCCATTGATAGTGGTTACGTTAAAGTCGTAGATACTCACCTTATTATCCTTTGCACCGAGTGTATTACTCAGTATGAAAAATGTTAAAAAAATGGCCGTAAAATATCGCATTTATATCCTTTGTCTAGCAAAGTATAACGATAAATGTAAATAAGGGAAATTAAGTTTCAGAAGTGGATAAAGATTAAAAGATAGGGTTGAGCAGAAGAGGAGTGTTCTCCTACTTCTCTTCATCTAACAGTCTTTTATACTGAAGGATAGTACTTTCAAGACGTACAGGGTCAGTGACCTTACGTGAGGCGATGTAGCCGATAAGCGTACCGTTTTCATCTTTTTTTGGAACAATGTGCACGTCGACCCAGTAGTATTTGCCGTCTTTACGGAGGTTTTTAACATAGCCGTCCCAGACCTTGCCCTCTTTGATGATCTTCCACATACCTTCGAAGGCTGCTTTTGGCATGTCAGGGTGGCGTAAGAGACTGTGGGGTTGGCCAACAGCTTCTTGTTTTGAATAGCCGGTCATCTCAACAAATTTACGGTTTACAAAGGTGATAACACCTTTCAGGTCTGTTTCAGAGATAAGGCTGCGTCCATCGAATACGACTTCCTCGTCGATGGGTTCTGGTCTAGTGATCATAAAAACTCCTAAATAATTAGCGCGATTATAGCAAAAATGCATTTAATCCATATGCATATTGACTGTTTTACGCTGTATTAAACACGATTAGTAACGTTTCCCTAAGGTAGGACTCTATGCTATAATATCCGAACTAAAATACGGGATGCGCTCATCGATGTTAGCCAGTGAAATCACCTCTCTTCTTACCGACAAAAAAAAGCTTCTGACTGAGGTCTATTTTGAACTTCAGACCTATTTTGAGACCAAATACGGCAGTGACACTGTCATATTTATGGAGATAGAAGTTCCTAGTTAACTTGTCCTGATATTCTAGTTTTCCCTAATCTCCTTTCATTCTGTCATGTTTACAGTCAATTTTGTCGTTTTATTGCTAAAGTGTTTTTTGAGCCTCATATCTGAGTGATTAGGCGTGTTGAGCTGAAACCTTCTTTTGATGATTCGCTTGATTCAGTTTCGAGTGATTCGGTAGGCATTCATGAGAATGAGAGAAAAAGTGAAAAGGGTGCTGTGTGATGGAGACGATCTGGTTGAACGAAAAGTACAAAGCTGTGTCTTTCGATGGAGAGCACTACCTATTTGATGACTCAGAGGGCGAGTACTGCAATCCAGTCCAAGAGGTGAATGAGTATCTGGATAGTTGGTGCAAGAATGCCAATACGCGAAAAAGAGTGTGTAAAAGTCTGAAGATGCTTTACGATTATCTTGCGAGTACTGGAGCTAGGCATCCCGCACGTTTTGTGCAAGGTGACCTTGAGGGGTTTATGAACTACTGTCTTCGGCCGAAAGAGCATAGAGATGACTCTGAATATATTGAGAGAGAACCCGAATCAGAGGTGATGCAAAAGAGGAAGAACACATGGGTAGGTGTGTTTAGTGTCATCAAGCTGTTCTTCATGAGGTCGTTTCCTGATACAAGCATCCAATGGGTTGATCCCGATACTGTTGTCATATTGGACGACGGTAGAGTGGTGGCTAAGAACAATAACCCAATCAAGGCTAAATATGATGAATGGAATGCCGTAGCCCCGACATCTAATGAAGTAAAGAGGCTTATAGCGGGTGCTAATAGCGGTCGCGATAAGCTATTGCTTCGGTTTGTTTACGAAGTGGGTGTTCGCTCTGGCGAGCTCCATAATATTCATGTGCGACAGTTTGATGTGGATAAAATGGAGCCACTTCCCGGAGAAGAAGGTTATCTCAAAATACAAATTTCGGAAAGTTTTAAGCCGGAAGATTACAAGCGCACAAAGACTGGAGGGCGGTTATTGCGAATACATGAAAGTCTCTTCAGCAAGGTTGTGCAGTATGTGAAGTTTGAGCGCAGCAAGCACAAGCGAAGCGAGAAGCACGACGAAGTGTTTGTGCAACGAAGAAATGGATATAACCCTGTCACTGGAGAGACTGTCTCTTATGCGGGCGACCCATTGACTGGAAAAGCGATTGAGGACATAGTGGGGCGAGCTTGTAGTAATGCTGGATTGAAGTTTAGTCTTCATAAGTTTCGCCATGCCTATGCAACACAGATGGTAGCCAGAGGCACACCTGTAAAAGAGGTTCAGGTTCAATTAGGACACGCTAATATCAGTACGACCAGTAGATATACGCATGGAGTTGAAGAGGTGTCGCCGAAATATGCAGACAATGCCAAGCAGATGCGGGAGGAGTTGGACGCATGAACCCATCAGCAACTGCAGCTAAAATAGAGGATCGCTACCGCATTAAGCTGGAGCAGTACAATCCTGGCGAGCCGATCAAGATTAAGACTGTGGCACAGATGACCGCGTACTGCATACTTCGGGCTGATGATGCGACATGGAAGAAATATTTTCGCTTGCGTGTCAATCTTGCAAAGCACGATGCTCCCGTTGAGACACTTTGGGAGCAGGAGCTTACAGGCCCCTACAATAAAATGATTCGGATTGTCATCAGAGAGGCTTTGGCGTATGGCCTTTGTGTGCCAGTGATTGTGCAGCAGTCGGATGAAATTAAAAAACTCTTGCTTCAAAACCAGGCGGGCGACAGTGGGCTGTCTAGAATTATTCCTGAAACTTTCGGGGAGCTCTGTGGACGGGCGGCGGAGCGGCTAGAGAGAATACCGTTAAGTTTTTTGAAATTCGCCAAGGAGGTGCGCAGTGTTCGGTTGGACGAGATGGACTACGACAGACTTCTGGAGAAATTAGGAGAAGGGTCTTTGCCGAATTTTCGATCAAAGCATAGGAATGCTGGTATCAAAAATTCCATCGAATGTCTGCGAACTGTCCTAAGTAATGCCATTGAGATGAAGTGGCTGGAGGCAGGATTTTACTGGCGCAGACACTCAATGCTTGCGGCATTACAAGTGCATATTGAGCGCCAGCGCGCCATAGAGCGTGGTGAAAGCAAAGAGACTCCTGTCGAGGAGCGAAAGATTGTGTGGTATCTCTTTGAGGTGTATCGTGAACATTGGGACAGCATACTTGATTTTAGCGAGCAGGCGGATAGGAATAAGTGGAGATCCAACCTAGGCAGCTTTTATAAAGCATGCCCCGATGTAGTGCCTGTCGAATGGACAAGAGAGCAGTATAAAACACTAAGGGGGCGTGCGCGACAAATGATTCGCCTGATGCATAGGGATGGTTTAGATGTAGAGCATTTGGTGTTGCGTGAAGTGGAGGAGTCGCACCCAGATGATTTGAAGATGGTGATCCGTGGAGTAAGTATCAATGTTGAGCGCCTTGAACATTGTGACAGCGTCATGCGGGCTATTCATCGTCTAATTATCATAAGTAAGGACAGTAAGGCACCAGAGACTCTTGCGACCTATGTTACCGCCGGTCATTATTTAGCTGTTGCGCTGAAAGCCATCGGTCTCGAAGAGCTTTCAGAATTAAACAATGGCAATAAACAGCGCCTTTATGACTACATGAATAAACTGGAAGAAGATGGTAAATACGATACGGCAAGGGCGCTTATTAAGGTGTGTCGTACGCTGGTTAAGGAGCGTGACAAAGGTGATGTGGAATTGAAGAAGAAACTCTCTTCGTCACTCTTTATGCCAAAATCGGATCATACGGTCATCGGCAAGCCTCGAGATTTTGAATATCCCATGCTGAGCGATCGGGAGATGAGGCTCATCCTTGGTAGCGTTGCCAAAGCTCAAGGGATGAGTGCTCGTGATCGAATTATCCACTTTGCTATGATCGTGCAACTATTAAT
>JBATWM010000044.1:0-34477 GCA_049672605.1 Sulfurimonadaceae bacterium | reverse complement strand
ATACGCGGCAGTGCCAAAGAGACATAGTTTAAATTATTAGAGAAGATCCAGACTGGGACATCCATACGCCACTCTGTTTTGACAGGGGCCTGGCCATCTTCGATGATCACCCAGACAAAAGGTTCGCTTGTCGGTGCAGCACCGTCTAAAAGAGCATCTACATAAGCCAGGTCTTCAGCAATGTAGCTGTTGTTCTGATTCATACCGTAGGCCTCTTTCAACAGCGTAAAAGCCTTTTGATTATCGCCCTCGCTTAGCGCGAAGATACCGGCTAAGTAACTCACCATCGGATTGATAAAATCGGGATAGGCTTCAAAACTGTAGAGCGAAGGGTACTTCTCCTGCAAAGCCTTATCAGCTTCCGGCATTGCGTCGTCAGTATTGACGCCCTTATTATCTTTACGCTGCTCTTTCTCGATCGCTTTTCTATCTTTTTCAATTAAGGTCGCATAAAAAGCTTTTGCCCGGCGCTGTCTGTCTATGGCACGGTTAAACTCGACTCGCGCACCATCCCTGTCTCTCATCGCCATATAGTCGATCGCCTTGTATGTGTTGGCCATGACGCCGTCATACTGTGTACCCATGTAAGGTCTGGTCGTATCATTGACCAAAATACTTGAGGCACCTTGAGCAAGATCCGAATTGAGCAGCTGCTCTTGATAATGCTTGATCAGCCATTCACTCTCATCGAAGGCTTTGATACTGGCATTGCTGTCATGCGCAAAACGGTAAGCCAGTCCGCTATTGAGATGCCACAGAAGGTTATTGCGCTGCGTACGGTCCGAGCGATCGATCTCCGCTTCAGACACCGCCGCGGCTTGAGCGTATTGGCCTTTAGCTACCAAGGTATCAGTCTTGACCATTGGCTCTTTAGGCGCACAACCGCTAAAGAAGATAAGTGCTGTTAAAATAGCTAAATATATATGCATTCTTTATTGTAACTTCTGCATCTTAATCTTATAAACTATTCCCAGCATTGGACAGTCACTAAATTTAGAAACTTTTATCAGTTCAGATCACTGTCAACCGTCGAATGCAGTGCACGCAGTGTGACTGTTGCCGAACCGCCGCCATCGAGTAGCATATAACTTTTATATTCACTGTCACTACCGCCTGAACTACCGCCCGTACTTGCCGTACCTGCTGTCACTTCAGCCCCGCCTTCAAACTTCCAGGCACCGTTTTTTAGATTTGCCAAAAGCGCTTTGTCTTTAACGACCAGCAAGACTTTAAACGATCGCGCACCATACCCACCGCCTACGTCAACACGCTTTACATTGATATAGACGTGCTCTTTCGTTGCATTGTCTACGACCACACCGTCACCCCCGCCGCCACCGACTAACGGGACTTTCGTTGTCTTCCAGTTTGTCACCATGTATCCGACAGCACTGTCGAGCTCTCCTTGCAGCTCTTTGTGCTCTTTGAGCAGTTCGCTTTTCGTAGTCTCAGCCATCTTGTCGATCGCCTGACGCGCCGCTTCGTTCTCATCAAGGGTCGGTTTTGCGCATCCGTAAAACATGACCACAGCCATTATGGCACCTACAGCTATATTGATACTTTTTTTCATTTTCACTCCTGCGATAGCTAACGTTCTTATATATTTAAGAGTAACTTATTTCAGATCGATATGGTTATCGAAAATACGAAAATATTTGCAGTAATTGAGCGGCTAGTATCTCTGGGTATTGTCTGGATCTTATACAATATTTTTGCGCTTTTTCTATACCCGGTTTATCATGTTACACTGGAACCCTAAAACAATTAAAAGGAGATGGATGAGTCATCATGGCCACAAGGGACATCTAAAGCATGGGACACAGCACCAAGAAGTGAACCTAAAGATGACAAGATGGCACAATGGTTATTAGATGGTATGGTTGACGGTTTTATACCACCGCCAAAAAAACAGCAATTCCTGTAGGGCACCTCTAAAAAGTAGTGATTATAAGTATCCCTCTCTTGTAAAGGGAGCTTTTTTGAAAATGGCTGTTATAAAGTTATAAAACCTCTTTGATATTTTGACTATTCATCTGCATAAGTGAGATGAAGTCTCCATTATCAGGTCTGTTCATACAAGGTTCGATCACCATATTTTGAAGTCCAAGGCTTCGAATATAGTCCAGGTTTTCTTCTGTCGGTTTCCCTTCCCATATCATTACCTTTGCAGGATGTACTGCCAGTAATGCTTTTATGTCAGCTTGCGCTTTTTTGTCGATCTTCATTTCAGGTTCCCAAAGCAGTGCTTTAAGATCGAGTCCGTAAGCACGTGCAAAATACTGGTAGATAGGATGTGACGCAATAATAGGTCTTTGATGATCCTTGACGGCATTTCTGAAGCCCTTATCGAGTTCTTCAAGTTCCTGTTTGAGTTGAAGATACGATTGCTCTATCTGCTCTTTTTCTTCAGGTTCCATCAGGATCAATGCATTTTTGATGGCTTCAGCCTGTTTAATGGCCTGCTGCATGTCTAACCATGTTGTAAATGCAGTACCGGCATGAGAGTGTTCACCTCCAGGTCCGTGGGTGTGGTCTGCACTTTCTATATGGATAAGATCTTTTTCAAAAGCCTTGGAAGTGTTGACCAGTTTAGACGTAGGAAGAGAAGCCGTACTTCGCCATTTAGCATAATCAGCGCCATTCAAAATGATCAGGTCTGCCTGGGCAAAACCGAGTATCTCTTCTGTCTTGGGCTGCCAAAAAGCAGGATCTACATCGTTGGGCACAGGAAAAATAACCTTTATACTCTTTGGAGCCATACGTTGTGTAAAATAATAAAGCGGGTAATTAACCGTATAGACCTCTTTTGATGTTTTGGCTTCTGTTTGTGTCTGCTGTTCTGATTCACTGCATCCGTTCATCATAAAGATGAGGATGAGTGCAAAAAATGTATTTTTAAGCAAGAGAATCCTTTTAAAGTATCAAATAAATTATTTTATCGCCCAGTATTCCCATGATTACTGCCGAGATGGACACTAAAAAGGAAGCAATAATCAACACAGAAAAAATCTCACCAAAAAGGAGCATCTTTACCCTGAAAGGCGAAGCACCTATCTTCAAAATAGTTTGAAGTTCATTCCGTCTTAGACGAATCGAGAGTATAAACACCAAGACGGCAATAGCAAAGGTTGCTGCCAATATCGCCAACAAAATAACCAAAGCGAGATTTTTGATATCAAAGACAGTATCGATCAAACTTCTAATAACCTTGTGGGGTTCGATCAGCATCTGCATAGGTTTGTCACTCATGTACCGTCCCATCAAGATCGTCTTTGACTTATGGTCATGCGGCAATACGATCGCTGCATTAACAGGAAAGACAGATTGCTTACCGTGAAAATGAAAAGAGTTCATATTTTCAGACGTGATATAGCTGTATTGCATCAGTGATGCATTCGCGATCAGTGTTTCGCCTTCACGTTTGAGTATGCTTTTAGGATCGTTTTCAAGCTTATCATGCCCATGGGCAAGTCCCTCAATGATCCAGGAGGTTTTAATATCGGTAAACACTGCATTGTCATCTGCTGTGGCAGTAGGTTTTAAAACACCGACTATATCCATCTTCAACGGATAGGTTCCGGCTATATCAAAAACATTATCCGGCGAAGAGATGATGGTGTCCCCCACTGAGACATCAAGCCTTTTTGCCGCGTCACTTCCAAGTACACACTCACCAATACGTACAAAATGACGTCCTTTTTGCATCTGCAGATTTCTAAAGGTAAAATAGTCTGGTGTTGTACCGACAATAGGTGAACTTTTGACACGGTACTTACGGTAGAGTGGAATGACATTGGTAAGTGTACTTTCCTGTAATGTTTCGATCTCCTCGTACACCATAAGAGGAAGCTCCTGATCTGAAAAATATAAGGTAGAGATAACCAGATCCAGTTTGCTTCCCTGGGCTCCCAAAAGCAGTGGCGTGGACTCAGCTCGTGACTGTAAGTGTTCATTTGTAATAGACGAAACAATACTAAGTCCCAGAGGGATAGCAGCTACAAGTGCCAGCGACAAAGAAAGAGTGATGATCTTTGCACGGTAGAACAAAAGGTAGCGCAGAAGAAGATAAAAAAGATCACGCATTCTTCTCTCCTTTAAGCAAGTCTGTAAAATCGATGACCTTGTCAAAGCGTTTAGCAAAGTCATGATCATGCGTGACTGTTACGAGTGTTGCTCCCTCTTTTTTGACAAATTCCAGTAACTGGTCCGCGACAAGGTTCGTGTTCTCGGGGTCCAGATTGCCGGTAGGTTCATCGGCAACGATAAGCTTGGCACCGGTGATCAGCGCGCGAATGATCGCGACGCGCTGTTTCTCCCCCTGCGAAAGCTGCGAAGGATAACGTTTCAACTTGTCATCGATGCCGAATGTACTTGCGATCTCTTTCGCACGTTCCACTGCCTGACTGTCCAGATGCAGGGTACTGTCAAGCCGATAAGGGAGAAGAATATTGTCCAAGACATTCAGGTATTCAAGCAGTTCAAAGGCTTGAAATACCATACCGATATTTGCAATACGGTGCTGGCGTAGTGCTTTTTCACTTTTCTCATTCAGTGAGGCCCCGTTGATATAGATATCACCCTTTTGAGGACGGCTGACACCGCAGATAAGGTTTAACAAGGTCGTCTTGCCTGAACCGCTCGGCCCGGTGATCGCGATACTCTCACCTTTGCTGATGGATAGTGTCGGGATATCCAGACTGAAATCACTATCCATATAGCTGAAGTGAAGGTTATTAATACGGATCATGCCTATTTGATCCGCTCTTCATTGTAGACCTTCATCGTCTTGATCTTCCAAACGTCATTGACCGGTTCGATGACAAACTCTGCATCGTAGTGGTTGGAACGTTGATGGATATGGCCCCAATGCCCGACAGAACCGTTCACATCCCAGGATCCGTCAAGCGCGTAGCCCTTGTCCAGCTCAGTGAGTTTCAGATCCTTGATCTCGATGGTATCGACACTGGCTTCCGCTCCACCCTGGTTTTTAAGTTCTAAAGAGCGTTTGACCTGCAGATAGATCTCGCTTAAAAGATCGCCGTCCGCACTTTTGGAGAGGGCATCATAGATCGCCCCCTCCTCTTTAAATACAAATGAGCGGTAGACATTGCTCAGCAGTTCATGCAGAAGCAGACGCGCCTCTTTTTCGTCTAGTTTTGCCTGAAGCGGTGAAGCCACATCGACTTTAATCAAAGGCCAGCTAATCAGTGCTGCAAGCAGGGAGACACTTGCCAACAGAAGCAAGCCCTTCTTCTTCTGTAAGACAAAAAGCGTCATCAGTACGACAAACAATATGATAAAGATCAGTGCCAGCCAAGGCAGTGCGATAGTCTCTTGAACCACATGCACACTGTTGATACTGTGATCTTTTGGAAAGCGGATGTAGTTTTCCCACATCAGTTCGCTGTTGTCTGGGTCAAGAAAGTGGTAAAAAGGACCCGCTTCATCTATTACCGTTGCCGGAACATAGTTGATCATCTTACTGAACAGGTCCCAATACACACGCACATCCTGAGGGAGGGACGTAACAGGATAGGTGTATATGACACCCAAAGTCGCTGTACTCGTCGGCAGATCTCTAGGCGGTGTGATGACACCGCTTCGTTTGAGGGTCCGTTCAATGAAGTGAATGCGGTCGAGTCTTGGAGTCATCTCCTTACCATCGATCGTCACCTTGGCCCGATCCATTAAAAAGGCCGCCACCTTTCTCTTGATCGTCTCTTGATCGGCAACCGTAATGAGCTCTTTACTCTCAAGTCCCAACTCTATCCACTCTTGCAGATCTTTGGGACGCAGAACAAACTCTTTACGTACTTCATAGGGTTCAACATATAAAAAGAGTGACATCGGATGACGGTACTGACGCGAAAGTGCCTTGCTTGAAAATGATGAATAGAAGGGGTCTTCCCAGTTAAGGGCCAGTGTCTGTTCATGCGCCAGATAGCGAAAATCATTGACGGCCTGCTCCATATGATAAAGAATAAACCCAACTGTGGCACGATTATCGGCAACTTTGATCTGAAGTGCTTTGGGATGAGGATCCGTAAACGGGTACATAATCGTGATATAGAGAACTTTTGGGGCATTGCTGCCTTGGAGAGGGAGAGGAACACCCGTGATGGGGTCACGCTGAATTTTCGCACCCGAACGCATAGCAGTGACATAACCACCAAGTGTCTCACCGTCTGCAATGATCGCCAGTTTTTCGCGAAGATAACGCTTAGTTCGAATGTCGAAATCTTCCGGTGGCAGCTCTTTTAAGGCCCGCAGTGACTCCGGATAAAGGTCAAGAAACTTGTCAACATCACGCATACCTATCTCCAATTCCAACCGGACACCTTTGCGCTCGACATAGTATTGTGCGATAGTCGGACTCTGCATGGCTTTATTGATGATGATTGCATCAGCGAAGGCAGTCGTGAATCCTAGAAAGAGGGAGAAGATAAAGAAAAAAAGGGGCATATAGTCTACTTGTGTGATAAATTGATAGTAAAGGCTATCGAAAAAAGCTTTAGAGCAAAGGTATATTTGCTGCCATCGGAACTAGAGCTGGCGTCTATTAGCCGATAGCAACGGAGATGTATTGTTAATGCCGGCGAACCACGCGTCGTCTTCTACGTCTATGATGCACGACCACTCGCCGTACGATTGGGTCGATGAAGAGCGAAACCACTTCACCGGAGACCGCACTCTTACCTTCCAAGACTTTTACATCGTAGAGAAGGTCGTTCTTCTCAATACGAGGGTTCATCAACTCAAGAATGACCTCCTGAGGCTCAGGACCCGTCAAAATCGATAAGGCTGCATTTGGAGGGTTCTTTGCAAAACTGTTTTCGCCATCTCCCCACTCAGCAATGAAATCTTCTGTAGGCTCGTGACCAACAATACGTTCCGGCCTGTCAGAGAAAAATGTTGTCGCGGGGTTATAGTCGATCAGCCGAAGAATGCCGTTACTCAAAGAGACCCCTTTTGCATTTTGTACAAAGAGGTATTCGGCACTCTCTTCGGCTTTTCCTTCATCCGCATGTGCAGACCGGGTAACCCAAGGTGTTAGTAGCGAAAGCCCAAGCCCGATGATCAGTTCACGTCGTTTCATAATTTCTCCCTCTCTGTCCTCAACACTCAATAGCCATCTATCTTACAGATGACTAATAATCTATTTCATCTTATGTTCTTTTTTAAACTCAGTGACCATCGGTTTTAGAGCATCTTCAGTTTCAGGGTTCCATCTACCATTTTTAATGTATTCAGTAAGCGGATCAGGAACAGTTCCTTTTGCCGGTGGATTTGGTACTTTGTTTGGTCCAGGTACACTCCATGCAGCATCAGGAGAAACAACGTCCCTAACCTTGATCTCTTTCTTAGAGATATTCCAAACCATATTGTCTGTTGCCAAAGTCAAAGGACCGCTATAGGTCTGTCGAACACCGTCATAGATTGCATAACGTGTGTTCTTATCATTAAAGAAGTGATAACCGATCGCATGCCTAGGTTTGATCTCACTCATCACCTTACCAAATGCTGGTGGTGCAGTATGTACTTGTGTACCGACACCAAGTGCCTGTCCTGGAGATTGACCATACAACTCTACCAGCTGAGTAGGCGTTAAGAAAGTTTCATGAATGGCAACATCAGCATTTTTTGCATACTTGATATACCATTTGTTCGGGAAAGTATCCCCACCGATAACAACTTTCAACCCAGCGTACTCCATAATGAAACTCACAGAACCATCGCCCACATGTATCGCCGGAATAGAGCGGATAGTCACCCCGTTCTCCTGATAAACGATCTTGTTCTCTTGTTTATAATCGAACTCTGTAACCGTAATCTTTCCAGCTTCTGGACTGAGTGCAAAATTTCTGGTTGCTGCATCCCAGTTAAACGATTTTAGAAAATGTTCAACAGCATATTTGGTCCCCATATCAGGTGTAGCACCGCTTGGTCCCCAGAGTTTCAGTGGTCCCGTACGACCGGCTGTCCATCCGCCGGCCCACAATGTTGAGAGATCTCCCCAGTGGTCAGTGTGCAAGTGTGTTAAAAAGACTTTGTCCAGATAGTCATAAGGGATCATCAATGCCGCGACATTGACCATCGAACCTGTCCCGACATCAAAGAGGAACTTGTCGCCGTTTCCTGCTTCGGCTAACCAGCATGTCGCCGCTTGAGAACGTCTCGCTGCAGGCAGACCGGTACCACAAGAGATAAGACGGATCTCATCTTTTTTCAACTCTTCTGTACCCGGATAATAGACATAACGCTCAGGTGCAATGCCAGTCGTAGATTTGACAACCCCACCTGCAGCGAATGCAGCAGTACCGCCGAGCAGTGCCAACGCCAACGCGCTGCCAAGTGCTCTTTTCACAATTGTGTTTACATTTTTCATCGTTCACTCCTTTAAGACATATCTAGATTTATTATATTATAATGAATTACTATAGTAAACTGTTATACAAAAAGCGAAAGCGGTGTTAGAGAGTTGATGTTTTTTTTAGCAGGTCAATGGATAAGTACATCCGGCATTTGTCTTAGAATTAGAAAATCACAGTCAAGGAACAGTTAAGCGCCCATGGTCTATATCATCCCATTAGAAAAAAGTATTAAGCCGATAGAGATCTCTGCAAAATTTACGCAGAGTGTCGGTGCCATTGATATTAGGTCCAACCAGAGTATTCATTTTACCGGTACCTTGCCTGAAGATCTCTACACTTTCGTCTACACCGGTAAATCCAGAGGCCGCCACACCTGGCACGGCAGTGCATTCGATCAGGCCATTATCGAGACCAGTGGAAAAAACCATCAAGTCGATGACCTGGTTATCGGGCAGACGGATGTCCGCATTGTCCTTATCAGAAAAAACCTCATGCAGCGTTTTTTACAAGACAGCGGCAAAGACCTCTCCCTCTATTATGCTGAACACGCCTATAGTATAGTTGAGAAAGACATAGACCTCTTTTTGGACATGCATGCACGTATTCTTGCGAAGGGGAACGTTTCTGACAAAGAGGTCGGCGCACTGGTACTACGAATATTGCAAAAACCTGCGACAGATAAAGCACTTCCGGAACAAGGATATGATCTGGTTAACACGGCTATTGGATTGATGAAAGAGCATATCAAATCACCGCTCTTGATCAGCGAACTTGCCGACATCCTAGATGTCAACATCCGCACCCTGGAGCTTGCCTTTAATAAGCACTTCCAAATATCGCCTAAAGCCTACTATAAACGTCTCCTTCTGCAGATCATTGAGATCAGGCTCAGAGAGAGAGACTCGAATGAGACAAACGTTGCTGATGTCTTGGCAGAGTACCAGATATACAATCTTTCACAGTTCGGATTGAGCTTTAAAAACTATTTCAAAAAGACCCCTGCTTCCATCGGAACACTGAATGACGAGGAGAACCCCTTCGGATGGAACGAAAAGATATTTACAGAGTTTGCCTAGTCTACTCCTTACATAATGCTATTTAGAGATAATCTCATTTTGTAACTTTTTAGTCAATGACCTAAAGACAAGGCCATAAGAGTCATCGATCCACTCTTCGATAAGTCTGTCGTCTGCCTCTCTGTTACATATCACGGTGTTCCAGTGCTTCTTGTTCATATAGTACCCGGGGATGACATAGTCATAGATCGAGCGCAGTTCAGCGGCGTAGAGCGGCTCACATTTGAGGTTGATGCGCAGAGGCTCTTGCGTGTCGCTGGCCAATGCGAACATCTTGTTGCCGACTTTGTAAACTGCCGTCACCTTGTCAAAAGGGTACTCTTTGACAGCGCCGCTTTTAGACAAGCAATATTTTTCCAAACTCTTTTTTGTCATAATAACCTCTATCGCTGTAGGCTTATATTATTATCTATAGTTTATAATGCCATAAAAAAAGAGAAACTATGCAAACACATGAGGCAATAAAAACAGACCATTACCTCACTCCTAGCGAGATCGAGGCACATCTTGACGGTGTGGAGTACATTATCATGGCAGCACCGACAACACGTGACAATGCCAGAGCACCCATACACTTTACCATTTTTCTAAACACGACAGACGAACTGCCTACAGAGATCCAGCAAGCAATCTTAGAGAAGTTTGCTGACCAATACAAACTCACCAACATCCAAGATGTCTTCTCTCAGATCGATGCTGTTGCATTTGCCGTTACCAACCAAGAGACATATATGCCGATGCACCTATATAAAGAAGATGACAAAAAAGCCCTTGACCACGGTTTTATGCATATCTTGGATTTTGAAGCGGACTCTGTTGATTTTGGTGAGGCTAAGGCAGGTTCTACAGGGTGGAGTTATAGTTACAATTAGTCATTAGACAGATAAGAGCTTACTCGCTCTTACACATCTCTTCGATCTCATCAACTGTTTTAGCAATAGCGCTTGATAGATTTTCACATCCCACTTTGGTGACCAAGATATTATCTTCGATACGTATTCCGATACCCCGATATTTTTTAGGAACATTCTCATCATCGTGAGGCAAATAGAGACCCGGTTCTATCGTCAGGACCATCCCCTCTTCAAACAACAACTCATCGCCGTTATCATCGCTATAAGGACAAGGATCATGTACATCCAGACCCATCCAGTGACCGATGCCGTGCGGGAAATACTTTTTATGTGCTTTTTCTTCTATCAGTTTTTTAATATCACCTTCCAATATTCCAAAGTCGAGCATCCCTTGGGCCAACAGTTTTTCAGAGAATGTCTGCAGCTCTTTTTTAGAACCGCCGGGTTTGATTGCAGCGATCACTTTTAACTGAACATCCAAAATCATATTGTATAGCTCTTTTTGTGCCGGCGTGAATTTGCCGTTCACCGGGTAACTCCGTGTAATATCACTTGCATAATAGCCATACTCGCACCCCGCATCGACCAAGACCAAATCACCCTCTTTTAGCGGTTGATCATTTTTGATGTAATGCAAGGTATTGGCACTGTTCCCACCGGCGATAATGGTGGTGTAAGCGTCGCTGTAGGCACCCTCTTTTTTAAAGATGTACTCATATTCGGCTTGAAGCTTATACTCCGGCATCCCAGGCTGACAGGTTTTCATAGCGTGATGGTGTGCCTGCTCCGTGATAGAGAGCGCTTGCTTGATCAACGCAATCTCTGCATGGCTTTTGATCAGTCGCATCTGCTGTGTCAGTTTCGTGATGTCGCTGAAGGTTCGAGGCGAGCGGGTAACACCACGGGTATGCAGCATCGTATTGGCAGCTGCTTTGAGCTGTGTATAGACCCTGTTGTCGTCAAAGAGCTCGAAATAGAGAAGTGTCTGCTCTTTTAGAAGCTCTTTGATCTGCTCTTCAAAACTCTTGATGCCATAGACTTCGTCAAAGCTAAAACACTCTTTCGCCGCATCAACCCCTAAACGTTCGCCCGTCCAAAGTTCCATCTCCGGTACTTTTTCCTGGACAAAAAGAACAGTTCTATGTTCAGCGCCTTTTTTACACAGAACAACGACACTGTTATCCTCTTCAAAACCTGTCAGGTAGTAGAAGTCACTGTTGGGTCTAAACGGATACTCCGTGTCATTTGAGCGCGTCTGCATGGTCGCTGTTGAGAGCACTGCAACACCCTCGTCCATCAGCTCCAAAAGTCTCTCTCGTCGCTCTTTATATACTGTTTCATTCATAATGCTATTGTAACAGAAATCTTCGCCCCTTTGTAAGCGTATATCTCTATATAATAGTCTTATGTGACTAAGTCACAGACAAGCATCTCTCAAAAACGCTATACTGTATTTTCTAAAACAAAAAGGCTTCATCTAAAGAAGCCTAAATAAAAGGATCTGCATGTGTAATACAGGATTTTTCGATCGTTTTCTAAGAGTATTTGTCGGAGCACTATTTGTATTTATTGCAGTATTTACAGGATGGGTATGGGGTTATATCGGTCTTATTCCACTGGTCACAGGTCTAAGCGGTTTCTGCCCGCTTTATACGATCTTTCGTATTAATACAGGGTGTAAAGCCTAATATTACATCGTACACATTTGATTTTTTCAAATGTGTACACTTCTACCCTTCTTCTTTGCAGACAGTACAACTCTGTTGCAACCAACTGTTCATCTCAGATAAAAGCTTGGAGACAAGTGTGTTATACCCTTTAATCGCACCTTCAACATTACCCTCTTGCTCTATCTGTTCCATCTCAAATAGCTGAGTTGTGACTACACGACGTGTGTACTGTTCTACAAGCCTCATCTTCAAAGAGATATGGAGTGTTGTCGTTCCATCATCATGGATGACCTGTGAAAAGTCATAAAGGTTGATCTCTAAGATCAGATCATTTTTAGCCAGTGAACGCAGCGGCACTACATCTTTAAAAATAGCTGTTTTAGTAATAGAACGCATAATCAGATTACTCAACTGGTTATTGACATTTTCCATCCATCGCGCTTTTATGTAATGGTAACTCTGACCATTATCACTGCTATAGTAGATGTTTCGCCCACTCAAAAGCGGTGAGCTTTCTATCGGTCCTATACGTAAGACCTGCTCTTTATAAAGGCTCTCTTGTGTTGCATTGACATCAAGATCAACACTCAGACTGTACTTGGCAGCTGGAGGCACTTTGTTTTGAATAGAACATCCGTTAAAGATAACCACACCAAGAAAAATGACTACTATATAATTCACTATTGCTCTCATTTCTTCTCTCCAGGACCGATATTAGGCTCTTCACTCTGTAGCAGCATGTCAGAAGGGCTGTCGCCAAAACGTGCAAGCAGTAGATTGATCTCATTTAAGGTCGTCTGCATTTCACGCATGGTGATCTGGAACTGTTTCATAGGTTCAGCCGTGCTCTCTTTCATCGAATAGTCCCCATTTTTATTACGTTCTTCAAAAACAGCCATTGCTGAGGCGATTGTCAGATAACTGCCGGAGATCGATGTCAATGCAGTAGAGACACGCGCTTCAAAATCGACACTTTTATCAATAAAACTGTCCACCTTTGGCATCGTCTTATCCATCTTTTCGACTGTAGAACGAGCTGACGCAAGCAGTTTATGAAAATCATCAATACTCTGAGCATTCAGGGTTTTATCGAATTTGGCCATGGTTGCTGCCAAATGCTTGAGGATCTTGGTGATCTCAACTTGATTCTCTTCACGTAGCAATAACTGCGTCGATTCCATAAGGTTGGAGAGATTCACCGAGACCGATCCAAAAGACTCTTCGACCTTCACCAAAAATGAAGGTACCGACTTTATCACCGGAATATCTTTTTTTCCATCATGGAGTAGTGGCGCTTTTTTGCTCCCTTGGCTCAGGTCGATATAGCTAAGCCCCGTAATACCTTGTGCCTTCAATTTGGCGACCGTATCGATTTTGATAGGCGCATCCTTGTCCACCAAAATGTTAACCTCTATCTCTTCTATATTGGCCAAATTAATACTCATTTTTGTCACTTTACCGACCGTCACCCCTCTGTACTTTACAGGCGAGTCAATATTCAGGCCCGAAACCGACTCCGTAAAATAGATCTTGAACGATGTCAGCTCTTTATCGTCAGTAGGTCTGATCAGCCAAATCACAAATACAAAGATCAGTACAATCGACATGATCACAAAAAGACCGACTAAACTGTAATTTGTTTTAGCATTCATCCTAATCCTTTATTTTTCATTGTTAAAAAATCGCTCTATAAATGGACTTTTTATTTTTTTGATCTCTTCCAAGGCACCCTCGGCAACTATTTTTTTATTGTCGATGACTGCCATTCTGTCGAGCGTGTTGTTAATAGAGGTCAAGTCATGCGAGACCATCACTACTGTTAAGTTCAAAAGATCACGCAACTTTACTATAAGTGTATCGAATTCTCGCGCAGAAATGGGATCAAGCCCCGAAGTCGGCTCATCTAAAAAGAGAATTTTAGGGTCCATAACCAAAGCCCGTGCCAAAGCCGCTTTTTTCTTCATACCCCCGCTGATCTCCGATGGGTACAGGGTGCCATCAAATTGCTTCAGTCCGACGATGTCGATCTTGAAAGCGACAATATCATTGATCGCCTCTTGTGAGAGGTTGGTATACTCTTGCAAGGAGAGTGCAATGTTCTCAGCTACTGTCAATGAGGTAAAAAGAGCATTGGATTGAAAAAGCACACCCCATTGCATACGTAGTCTCTGCGCTGCTTGCATATGAATGGACTCAATTTTTTGATCAAGCAGCTTGATTGAGCCGCTCTCAAAATTTTCCAACATGATTATCTCACGTAATAGAGTCGATTTACCACAGCCACTTGGTCCTAAAAATCCGTAGATCTCTCCCTCGTTCACATGCAGGTCTATCCCGTCATGCACAAGGTTTTTACCAAACCGGGTAACAACATTACTGACTTCGATGATCTTTTTACGACTCGGCATTTCACGACTCATCATTTAGTGATTCCCTGTATTGTGTTGTTGACACTGAAGTGCCTCCCTGCATTGCACTTTAGTACTTATCATCTAGTATCCCAAATTCGTAAAGATAATAGAGAAGAAGGCATCACAGATGATCACCGCAAAGATCGACTCCACCACCGCTTTTGTTGTGTTAAACCCGATACTTTGGGTGTCATTTTTAACCTGCAGACCACGGTAGATACCGATAGTCGCGATCAAAATGGCAAAAAATGGCCCCTTTATCAGACCGATCCAGAAGTGTTTGACTTTCACCACTTCAACAAACCGCTCCATAAAGATCGTTGTTGTCAAGCCAAGCTCTACCTTGGCGATCAACATCCCTCCGATGAGCCCGGCAATGTCCGCAAAAAAGATCAAGATCGGCATCATAATGACAAGGGCCAACATACGAGGCAGAACCAAAAAGGCATACGGATCAAACCCCATCGTGCGCATGGCATCAAGTTCCTCAGTGATCTTCATGACTCCGATCTGTGCAGCATAAGAAGAGCCACTGCGACCGGCAACGATAATAGCCGCCAACATCGGGGCAAGCTCACGCAAGATCGAGATACCCAGCATATCAACGATAAAGATATTGGCTCCATACAGTTTTAACTGTGCAGCAGACTGATACGCAACAACCACACCAATCAAAAACATGGTCAGTGCAATGATCGGCAGTGCCTTAATACCACTCTCATAGATCTCGAAGGTCATCTCTTTCCACCGTATGTGCCGGAGGTGAAAAAAGGAGTGGAAAAACACCACACTCATCTGTCCAAAAAAACGGAGAAAATCACCCATTTTTTTCAGCCGATCAAGAGTGTCCACACCGACAGCATGAAAATAACTCTCTTTTTCCGGTATAAAACTGCTCTCAAAATGGGCATGCTCCTGTGCCATTGCAAGCATCTTTTCGACCTCATCTGCCATGGGACTCATAACAACATCTTTTGCACTGTTTTTCATCTGCTGAATATGTTTTGCGACCAGCAGTGCCAGAGCAGAGTCCATGCTCTCAAGTTTAGAGAGATCCCAGACAACTGTTTTTGCCGTCACTCTTTTTGTGGATAAAAGAAGGTTTTTTTCTATATATGCGAGTCTCTGGATCGTTGGAGTGCCTTGAATCTCAAAGGTGGCACTGTCGCCTTCTTGCGTCATAATCAGTGCGACTTTTGCTTTGGCTGCCATAGCTTACCCCTTGTCACTTCTAAAACTGACACGTTCTAAACCGTTTGCACCAAAAGAGACATACCCCAGCCCACAGGCGAAAGCAGGAAGGTTGACATACGTGCACCCTTCGATCTCAAAAGAGAGGTCTTGATGGTGATGTCCTTCGATAAAAAGAGTATGCTGACTTAGATCATAGTTTGCGAGATGATTACGAATGTACCGTTCAAAGGTATGCATCTTCTGGCAATCATCTTTTCGTGCCAGTTTTGTATCAAGCCCGTTAAGGATAAACTGTTTGCCGATAGAGTTGAGAAAGCTTAAAAAACGTAAGACAAAGGGGTTGCGTATTATCGCAGTGTAAAGGCGGTAGCCAAAGGGGCCGCCAAAATCCCCATGCGCCAAAGCAACCGACTGCTCTTTGTATGTACAGGAGACAGGCTGTTGTTTGATAGAAAAGAGCTGGACACCGGGAAAGATCGAAGTGAGGTTGAAATCATGATTACCCTCAAGATAGAGTATCTCGATATTGTCACTAAGGGTATTAATAAGGTCAACTGCCTCCTGGTTACGCTCAACGGTCTGAGAAATACCGCCAAAGAGAAGGTCAAAGATATCGCCCATCAAAATAAGCTGCGGAGTCTGGATCTCTTGGGAGCGGATCGCTTTTAAAAAATCGAGAAGATCTCTGTGTTTAAAAGAGTAGTGGGCGTCACTAAGCATGATCGCCCCTTCAAGGAGCTTGAGCGGTTTATGGGACATAGGCGATGTCAGGTACACCGGCATCTTCTTCAAGATCCATCATCAAGTTGGCATTGACGATCGCCTGAGAGCTTGCCCCGCGCAGAAGGTTGTCAATAGCAGCATTAATAAAGAGTGTTGAGCCGTTACGTTTGACAAAGATGTCACAGAAGTTGGTTCCGGCAACACTTTTCATGTCGACCGGGTTTTCACGGACACGTACAAAAGGTTCATCTTTGTAATACTCTTTCAAAACCTCTGCCGCGTCAAAGTCACCCTCGACCTGCATGTAGACCGAAGAGAGCATCCCGCGTGTCATCGGCAAAAGATGCGGGACAAAGTTCACACTGTTTTCATCAATATTAAGCTTTTCAGCGATCTCAGGACCGTGACGGTGCTGCATCGGATTGTACGCAAAAGCGTTATCGTTGATGGTCACATAGTGGGTCGATTCGGAGAGCTTTTTCCCTGCTCCGCTCACACCGCTTTTGGCATCAACGATCAGCGGAGAACCTTTGATCTGGTACTTCATAAACGGCAGTGCCGCCAAGATCGTAGCCGTCGGATAACAGCCAGGATTAGCAACCAGTTTGGCATGTTTTATCGACTTACGATTCAATTCAGGCAATCCATAGATCGCGTGTTTAAGATTTCCGGCATCGATGTGTTTTACATAATGCTCTTCATAACGCTTCAACCCTAAACGGTAATCGGCTGAGAGATCAACCACTTTTATATCTAACGCCATCAAGGCTTTAACAAAGCCCATTGCCGTTTTGTGCGGCAGTGCCAAAAAGGCAAGTGCACACTCTTTGGCAACCTCTGCAGCGGCTGCTTTTTCAACATCACACTCATAGACACCGAGAAGTGACGGATGAAGTTCAGTCAGTTTAACACCGCCTTCACTTGTTGCCACATAGGCAAGCTCAAAGCGCGGGTGTTTAATGATCATTTTGATGAGTTCAAGGCCTGTATATCCACTCGCCCCGATAACCGCTACCTTAATCATGACACTCAAATACGATCTCTTGGTATTTGACCTCACTTACTTCGAACTCTTTGATTCCGCCCGGAAGACGAACCTTCAGCTCGTCGCCCTCCTCTTTCCCAAGGATCTGTTTAGCCAGAGGTGAGTTAAAAGAGATCAGCCCGATATCAGGATTGCTTTCACAGCCACCCACAATGGTATAGGTCACCTCATCGCCACTGTTCATATCTTCAAGAACAACTGTTGAGCCGAAACTGACACGTGCATGTTCTAACGCACTCGGGTCAACGATCTGTGCATTCATCAACATCTCGCCGATCTCTCGGAGACGACGGTCAATGTTGGCTTGCTCCTCTTTACCTGCGTGATACTCGGCATTCTCTTTCAAGTCACCCATATCAGCTGCTTCTTCGATCGCCTTGATAACGCCGGGTCGGATATCCAGTTTTAGATGGTTCGACTCCGCTTGAAGACGCTCATACCCGAATTTTGTCATCGGTTCTATATTTTGTTCCAAAAAATTCTCCATATTTCCAGCCGTACCGCTGCACAGCAATAATTCATAATAGTAAGTATTATACCCTTTGGAGGTAAAAATTGGAATATACTCTTATCAGCTTGGGAGATAGAGGAAGATGTTTATCTGAAATTTTTATCTCTGTATCTCTATATGCATTCTAAACGATAACGTTTGGAACGAGAGAAAAGCAGCCTCGTATCTATCCCCTTTTTGTTTAAACCGGTTTTCAAAATCTCTCAGCTCTTTAAACGGATCGTATTTGGTCAATAACATCATAAACCTCCAGAGTTGATATTAAGGGCACCTCTAAAAACCCTAGTCAGTCTCAGAGGGAAGTAGAAGTATGAGATTTGTCTTTTTGAAGCGTTGATGGAGCAAAATAGTATTGCTGTCGAAGGAAACCGGTCTGTTTCATGCAACATGCCAACGGACTATATTTCTATGAGGTGAGTGATTTGTTGTATAATCTTTTAAAGGTGCACTTAAGTACACATAGGATTAAGGATGAAAGAGAAACACTGGGTTATTGAAGAGGCTGATATTCCCATCATAGCAACGGCCATTCATAACGGTCATAAAGTCCGCCGTGAACTCGAAAGGCTGTTTGCCATCGATGAGAATGAGAGGCTCAGGGAAGAGGACCCTTATACCGCTATCTGGACCACCGTCGTACCTAATCGCGTCATCGTACTGACCTCACGTTTTGAAGTTGATCTGAACCGGCCGAGGGAACATGCTGTCTATCTGAACCCCGAAGAGGCATGGGGACTGAAGGTCTGGGGGAAAAAACCGACCCGGGAAATGATCGAGCAGTCACTGGCTGAATATGATACCTTTTATGATGACGTCTATCAGCTCTTTACTCATGTCAAAAAGCGATTTGGGTATTTTGTTGTGTTGGATCTGCATACTTACAACTACCGAAGAGAAGGTTCAGAAGGCGGCGAAGCCGATCCAAGATTCAATCCTGATGTCAACCTCGGCACGGGAACGATCGAAGATCATAAACATTGGGAACCGCTTATCGACCGCTTCAGGTATGATGTACAGCAGTTTGATTTTCTGGGGCACACTCTGGATATCCGCGAAAATGTCAAATTCAAAGGGGGCCATTTTGCATTCTGGATCCATCAGACATTCGGAAAAAGTGCCTGCGTCCTCTCCGTCGAGTTTAAAAAGTTCTTTATGGATGAGTGGAGCGGGATGGCGGATCATAAAAAAGTGGAGCTGATACGCAAGATGCTGGAATTAACGGTTCCGGGCATATTGGAAGAGTTGAAAAAAATCGGAGAGGATCTATGAAGCAGGCAGATCCGGTCATTTCGCAAAAACTGATCGATTCGGTCTGTAGCAGACTGCTTGACAATAAGGCAGTGCGCAAGAAATTGCCCGGCTGGGGATGTATCCATATCGACCGGCAGCTCCCTTTTTTGTGCCTCTATAGGTTGCCTGCCGATCGAAGCGATATGGGGACAGAGAATCTGGTGTATGGCGAAGCATCGTATATCATCGCACCGGGTGATCCGGATTATCAGGAGGGGTTGGCACAGCTTGTCAAACATATTGCAGTGGCGATGAGTGAACGCTTCGGTGCTTTTTTACTGGTTGAACTATGGTCGCTTCAGGACGTCGGAGAGGAAGACAGTGCGGTATCAGAATCCCAAAAGCCGGGATTTACAGTTTTTTCACCAAAGCTCGGTCTCCTGACACCAACTGTTGAAGCACTCAAAAACAGTCTCTCGGCCATTTCGGTCAATCGTCAACGTTGTGACCTTGATCTGCAGTTTTCCAAGACCATAGCTCCTGCAAAACTTTCTCCTTTGCTTTCGCAGGAACTGCTGGAAAAAATGAGATGCTACTCGATCGGTCTTGGTATCAAGCCGATCTATCACGATTTGGAAGGTGAAACCCTGTACCCTTTTGAACTTCGGAAACTGCATCGCGGCTTAGCCAGGGCGCTGAAAAAAAGCTTTTTTGCCTTCACACGCTATCAGACCACTATCTCCCCGGCCCATTATCAGGTCCTTGGCAGGCGAAGCGTTACCAAAGTGGTGTGGGAAATAGACCGGGCACTGGCAGAAATTGATGATTCGTTTGATTTTCTGCTTCAGGTAACACCGGTCAATACCAAGGAGGCCTGGGAGGAGTTCAAAGAGAGCGGATACAGAAAAACACCCAGGTTTTATTACCGACCTAGGCCATTTGACCCTGCTGTGCTCAAGCGCCGGCTTTATGCAATCCCTGTCGAAAAGATCGAGGATCCGACACTGATGCAGCTCTTTAGCGAAAAAAGGGATGAACTGGAGAGAAAATTGACGATGCTGAGTGACCGGGATACTCCCAACTTTTTGCACGGAAGTATCCAGACATACGGAACGGTCGAAGAGAGCCTGCTGGAGACGGCACGGCAGATGCTGATGCTGATGCCTGCCAAAGATCTTCAGAACATTGGAGCGGACAGCGATACCGATACCGTTTCGGCAGAAACATTTGTGCGCCGGGCCGAAGCGGAGCTCGATCACTACAGAAAGAGCTATCCATCGCTTCAATCCAGGGTGGAGCTGCGCGAAGATATCGTCTCCGGTGCGATGGTCTCGGGAGGGAATTTTCTGGTTTCCAAGTGGGCCCGTTTTCCTAAAAATCGTGTTGAAGCGCTCCTGCATCATGAGATCGGCACCCATATACTGACCTATACAAATGGCTTTTCCCAGCCGTTACAACAGCTGCATACCGGGCTTTCTGGATACGATGAGATGCAAGAAGGTATTGCCGTACTCTCAGAATACCTTTGCGACGGTCTCAGTATCGCACGGCTTCGGATACTCGCAGGCAGGGTTGTTGCAGCGAAGTGTTTGATCGATGGGGAATCGTTTATCGAAACATTTAAAACCCTGCGCGAGAAGTACGGCTTTAGGCCGAAAACCGCATTTACCGTCACGACACGCATTTTCAGGGGTGGCGGTCTGACCAAAGATGCGGTTTACCTCAGGGGTCTGGTCGGGATACTGGATTATATCGCCAACGGCGGAGCGATAGAACCGCTATTTGTAGGTAAACTCTCAGCAAAACATATTCCGCTCATCGAAGAGCTGCAGTGGCGTAAGATCCTGCGTAAACCGCCGCTTTTTCCAAGATATCTGGAAGAGCCTGATGCCAAAAAACGGCTCAGAGAGATAGAGGAAGAGGGAATGAATATTTTAGATCTAATCAAAAGGAGTCAGAAATGAGGATCGGTTTTGTTCTAAATGATCTATTGAATGAACCTTTGCCCAGTGCGACTATCCACATAGCGATGATTGCGACCAATATGGGACACGAGGTCTGGCTGATGGGGGTTGGGGATTTTGCGTACAATTCCGACGAGTTTGTCCATGCAAGGGCACGCTCGGTTCCCGGTACCAACTATGAAACGTCGGAACTCTATTACCGGAGCCTTTGCAGTGAGCAGGCAAAATCGGAACGGATAACGGTCGATGATCTGGATGTGCTGATGTTGCGCAATGATCCGGCTGCCGATTACCAATGTTCATGGGCGCAGCATGCCTCCATCGTATTCGGTCGAACTGCGATGCGTCACGGTGTGATCGTCTGCAATGATCCCAATGGGCTCAGCAAAGCAATCAACAAGATGTATTTTCAATATTTTCCCGAATCGGTACGGCTGCAGTCACTCATTTCGCGCAACCATGACGATATCCGCCATTTTTACCATCAACATGCGAAGCGGATCATACTCAAGCCCCTTACGGGGTCAGCAGGACGCAATGTTTTTATGGTCCAGCCTGAAGATGCTGCCAATCTCAACCAGATGATCGATGCGATTTCACGCGATGGCTATGTGATTGCGGAGGAATTTACGCCTCAGGCTCTTGAAGGTGACACACGGATGCTTCTGATCAATGGGCGACCGCTCAAAGTCGATGGGAAATATGCCGCATTCAGACGCACCAGGAGCGGCGAAGATATCCGCTCCAACCTCCATGCGGGCGGTATACCAAAACCGGTAAAAGTCACCGATGAAATGCTTGAACTTGCCGAGATGGTACGGCCTAAACTGGTCCAGGACGGTATATTTTTTGCCGGAATCGATATCGTCGGGAACAAACTTTTGGAAGTCAACGTGTTTAGCCCCGGAGGACTGAAAAGTTCCGAAAAATTTGAAGGGGTGAATTTTACCGGAGCTATCATAGAGGCACTGGAAAAAAAAGTGCGCTATATGAAATATTATCATCGCAATTTTGACAATGTGGAGATGAATACATTATAAGTCTCTGGCTTGAAAAAGGAGTCAGCGGTTTAAAATCTTTATCAGCTCTTTCAAACTTTTCGTATTGACGACATCCTCTTTTTCAATCCAGCCGCGCCTGGCTTGTCCAATGCCGTATTCCATCAGCTCAAGGTCCCTTACGGAGTGGGCATCAGTAGAGATGGCTATGGGTACTCCCGCATCTTTGGCCATTTTGCAGTGTATGTCGTTGAGATCGAGCCGGTCCGGCTGGGCATTGAGTTCGAGTATGCAGCCTCTCTGCGAGCATGCCTCTATAATTGTTTCTATATCCACTTCATAGGCATCCCGAAGACCGATCAGCCTTCCGGTCGGATGGGCAAGGATCGAAAAGTAGAGATTCTCCATCGCTTTTAAGATGCGTTGCGTCTGCTCTTTTTTGGAGAGATTCAGCTTATAGTGGACGGCGCATACGGTAAGGTCAAGCTCTTTTAACACGGAGTCGGGGAGATCGAGGCTTCCGTCGGCGAGGATGTCGACTTCGGCAGATTTTAAGATGGTGATGCCCACCAGCTCTTCATTGATCCGGTCGATCTCTTCAAGCTGCTGCCGGATCCTCTTTTCATCGAGGCCATGGGCTATGGTGAGATGTTTCGTATGGTCGGTTACGGCAATATACTCATATCCCATCGCTTTGGCCGCAAGCGCCATCTCTTTGATGCTGTTTGCTCCATCCGTGTAGTTGGTATGGATATGCAGATCCCCTTTGATCTGTTCTGCTTCGATGAGTTTAGGCAGATTGTGTTCACGCGCTTGTTCTATCTCGCCCCGGTTCTCCCGTATCTCGGGTTCTACATAGGCCAATCCCAATGTCTCATAGATATCCGTTTCTCTATCTCCGGCTACTCTTTTGTCCGCTTTGAACAGACCGTACTCGTTGATCTTCAAGCCCTTTTTAGCCGCCATCCTCCTCAGTGCGATGTTGTGCGCTTTCGAACCGGTAAAGTGGTGCAGCGCTGCGCCGAAGGCCTGTCGGGGAACGACTCTGAGATCGACATGCATGCCGTTTCGAAGTTCTACGGAGGAGCGTGTCGGCCCCTGCATCAGGACTCTCTCTGTTTCATCAAGAGCAGCCAGCCTCTGCATAATGTCGTTCTCCCCTTCGCATGATGCGATGATGTCGATATCCTTGACCGTCTCTCTGCGGCGGCGGATGCTTCCGGCTGTCTCGATCGCGATAAGCCCTTTGGCATCTTTTAGCGCATGGACGATCGACTCGGCTACCGGAACCGCTTCAAAGAGGCGGTAGCGCTTCTGTTCATAGAGTTTTTTCTCGAGACCTCTGCGGATGCTCTCGAGCAGTTTGGGACCGAATCCACTGAGCTGTGAGACCTTGCCTTCATCGAGTGCTTTTTGCAGCTCTTCGAGGGAGTTGACGTGGAGTGTTTCGTGCAGAAGACGGACCCTTTTTGGCCCAAGCCCCGGGATTTTGATCAGCTCTTCTAGTTCGGGAGAGACCTCTTTTTCCAAGGTTTGTAAAAAGACGAGCTTGCCGGTCTGGACGATCTCGGTGATCTTCCCGGCCAGGTCCTTGCCGATCCCCCGAAGTGTGCTCAGATCGAACCCCTCATCAACCAGTGCCGCCATGCTTCTGGGGTAAGAGACGATGCTACGCGCTGCGTTACGGTAGGCCCGTATCCTGAAGGGGTTGGCCCCTTCGATATCGAGCAGGTCGGCTATCTCCATAAATAATGCGGCGATCTGCTGGTTGCTGACACTCATCTTTTTCCTTGTAAGCTTATGCTAGACTGTAGTTATGCAAAAGGTACATATTGGCACGTCGGGCTTTTACTACGACCACTGGATCGGCAGATACTATCCGCAACAGATCTCTAAACGGGATCTTTTGCCCTATTATGCACAGCACTTCCCGACGGTCGAAATCAACAGTACATTCTACCATTTTCCCAAACAGAGCGCCATCGAGCATTGGCTGGAGGTGACACCCGAGGGGTTTCTGTTCAGCCTCAAGGCGAACCGTGCGATCACCCATACGAAACGGCTGGAGTCGGTTTACGAGGAGGTGCTCACCTTCATCCGGCTGGTGAAGCCGCTCAAAGAGAAACTGGGGGTGATCCTGTTTCAGTTTCCGCCTTCGTTGCGGTTGGATATCGGGGCGCTGGACACTTTTTTGTCCGAACTGCCAAAAGGTTACCGCTATGCCGTGGAGTTCCGGCATGCATCATGGCTGGATGATGTGGTTTTCGGAGTGCTGGCACTGCACAACATCAGTCTCTGCATCAGCGATTTCGAGGGGGCAAAAACGCCCCTGATCGCCACGGCAGGCCATCTCTACATCAGGATGCACGGTCCTCTGGGCAGATACAGGGGAAAATATAATACAGAGGAGATCAATGCTCTTTGTGAAATGATTAAAGATTTTGTCAAAGAGGGCAAAGAGGTGTTTTGTTATTTTAACAACGACATGGAAGGGTTTGCCTGGCAAAATGCACAGGAGCTTATAGCGCTTTGCAGGAGCAGACGATGAGAAGATACTATATAGGATTGACACTGCTCTTTCTATTGAGCAGTACCTTGTTACATTCTGATATTATAGAAAACCGATACGATAGAGCCAGAAAGAGCTTAGTTGAGATCATTGAAAAAGAGGTAGAAGAGACAAGGGGATATCTGGGAAAAGGGAAGCTGTCCAAAACGACGATCGATGCGATGGGTAGTGTAAAAAGGCACGAATTTGTACCTCTAATCAATCGTATTAGAGCTTATGAGAACAGGCCGCTCCCTATCGGATACGGCCAGACGATCTCGCAGCCTTACATCGTTGCCGTTATGACCGATCTGCTTGATCTGAAACACTCAGACAGAGTTTTGGAGATCGGCACAGGCTCTGGTTATCAGGCCGCCGTGCTGGCAGAGATCGTTAACGAGGTCTATACCATAGAGGTGATCAGTGAGCTGGGTGTTGCGGCCGCAAAGAAACTTGAAAAACTCGGGTATAAAAATATCAATACACGCATAGGTGACGGCTATTACGGATGGGAAGGGAATGCACCCTATGATGCGATCATCGTAACAGCCGCCGCCGGGCACATCCCACCGCCGCTTCTTAAACAGTTGAAACCTGGAGGAAAAATGATCATTCCCGTCAAAAGCTTTTACTATGTGCAGCACCTTATTTTGGTCTCAAAAGACGAAAAGGGTGCTATCACCACCCGTCAGACCCTTCCGGTAAGGTTTGTGCCGCTTACAGGGGATCACTGAGATCATGACAACAACAAGGCTGCCCTACTTTTCTATCGCACTGATATCCGCTTCAGCGCTTGCCTATGAGATACTTCTGATGAAACTCTTCTCCATCATCCAGTGGCACCATTTCGCCTATATGATCATCAGCCTTGCACTGCTCGGATACGGGGCAAGCGGTACATTTCTGGCCCTTGCGCGTGAGAGGCTGTTGACACATTTTCCCTACGCTTATGTCGGCAATATCGCACTTTTCGGTCTCTCGTCGATGTTCTGTTTTACCCTTGCCCAGCAGATCCCTTTCAATCCTCTGGAGATCTTATGGGAGATAAAGCAGCTCTTTTGGCTGCTTGGACTCTATCTTCTTCTGGCGCTTCCTTTCTTTTTTGCAGCAAATGCGGTCGGTCTGGCATTGACCTACCATAAAACAGAGATCTCCAGAGTGTATGGGGCAGACCTGCTCGGTGCAGGACTCGGCAGTCTAGGGATCCTAGTACTTCTATACCTCTTCTTTCCGGCGTCCATTCTTCAGTTAATCGCTTTTGCAGCACTTTTCGCTGCCCTCATAGGGTTCAAAGAGCTAGGCATCAAATTCAAAACGGGTGTACTGCTGTTGTTTGCACTATCGATTTTGGCTGTTCTGCTATCAGGAAGTGGAATTACGCTGAACATTAATGAGTATAAAGATTTGAGCCAGACCCTTCGGATCTCCGGAACGAAAATCATAGAAGAGCGTTCGTCTCCTCTTGGGATGCTCTCCGTTGTAGAGAGCCCGGATGTCCCTTTCCGCTATGCTCCGGGGCTGAGCATGGCTTCTGATGTCGAACCTCCGCAGCAGCTAGGGGTCTTTACAAACGGCGACGGGATGAGTGCCATTACAAAGTTTCCTGACAAGATGGAGAAGCTTGGCTATCTCGATTATCAGACCTCTGCACTGGCTTACCATCTTGGCGATCCGCAGAAGGTACTGATCCTCGGTGCCGGCGGAGGCTCAGAGATTCTCCAGTCACTTTACCATGAGGCTAAAGAGATCGATGCCGTCGAGATCGATCCTCAGATGGTCGATCTTGTCGGAACGACGTATGCCGGGTTTGCCGGCGATATCTATGCCATGGAGAACGTAACGGTCCATACCGCAGAGGCAAGAGGTTTTGTCGCTTCATCCGCACAGAAGTATGACCTGATCCAGATGGCGATGGTGGACTCGTTCGGGGCCTCATCGGCAGGGCTTCACTCCTTGAGTGAGAACTATCTCTATACGGTAGAAGCACTTCAGCTCTATCTGCAGCATCTCAAACCTGACGGTTATCTCTCTGTCACGCGGTGGCTGAAACTTCCGCCCAGAGATACGCTCAAGCTCTTTGCTACCGCTATCGAGGCGCTGGAGCGTAACGGTGCAGAAGAGCCGCAAAAGCATCTTCTTCTGATCAGGGGGTGGCAGACGAGCACCCTTCTTGTCAAAAATGGCATTTTCAGCTCCGCTGAGTTCGAAGCGCTGGAGCACTTCTGCGATGAACGGTTTTTTGACATCGCCTACTACGACGGTCTTTCACAATCCGAGGCAAACCGCTACAACATTCTGGACAAGCCCTATTTCTTCCAGGGCACGCGCGCCCTTTTGGAAAACAGGGAGCAGTACTTCAACGACTATAAATTCAACATCAGACCCGCATCCGATGACAGACCCTATTTTTACCACTTCTTCAAGTGGGAGACGCTCTACGAGATATTTGCGCTGCGCGGAACCGGAGGGCTGCACCTTCTGGAGTGGGGCTATCTGGTACTGATCGCATCGCTTCTGCAGGCCATCATCGCCAGTATCGTCTTGATACTTTTTCCGCTTATCCGCTATAAAAAAATGCAAACAAGCACCATAGCAACAAGCAAGAAGAAGGTGCTTCTCTACTTCTTTGTTTTGGGTCTTGGTTTTCTCTTTTTAGAGATCTATTTTATTCAGCGTTTTATTCTCTTTCTGAGCCACCCTCTCTATACTGTAGCTGTCGTTTTGAGCTCATTTTTGATCTTTGCAGGGCTTGGAAGCAGCTACTCAAAACATCTTGCTGCACGAAAAGGGTACCGCACAACGGCACGTTACGGGATTTATGGCATTTTAATTTTCGGTCTCTTTTATCTGTTGATGCTCGACCAGATCTTTGGCTTTCTGCTCACACAGACAGAGCCCATAAAGATAGCGGCATCCGTACTGATCATCGCCCCTTTGGCCTTTGCAATGGGGATCCCTTTTGCTATGGGCCTCTCCGAACTGGGCCGCCACTCTGAAGCCTTAATTCCCTGGGCATGGGGTGTCAACGGATGCGCTTCTGTCATCAGTGCCGTTGCGGCAACGCTTGTCGCGATCCATTTCGGATTTACTGTCGTCATGGCAACGTCGCTGCTCTTTTACCTGGCAGCGTATCTCTCGTTTCCAGTTCAAACAGAGGTTTAGAGCACCTCTAAAAACTCTATGTAGTATCAAAATTTTAGACGTAATGAAAAACTCATCCTTTCATATTAAACATATTTCTATAAGCCTCTTCAAGCTCAACAGACATCTCCTTGTAGTCGATAAGGTCTCCTGTCTCGACAGTGACATACTGCTAGTTTATACTTTAGAGGTGCCCTTTATATATAAATTAGATTTTTTAATAAGCTTTTCATACATATTCGATATTATTGTTAAGTCCCGTAAAAAAAAGCCTTTCTGCTATTAGGCTGTGGTAAACGAAACTGTACTAAAAACATCTATTTATAGGCTTTCCAACACAAAGAGTTTGAGGAAAATGTAAAAGAGACATTTGGAATTTAAAGAGTAACACATGAAAAAGTTTTTATCCCCTATCACTATAACCTTCATAGTTTTTATCATGATACTGCTATTACCGTCTTTTTTACCCCAAAGGGAAAGAGCCTCCTATAACGATCAAGAGTTAAGAGAAACGGCGCTCTCACGGGGTATGAGTCCCGTTCCAAAAACGTTCGGAGCATTACTAAAGCTTGTCGAAACCCAAAAAAACCCGCTCACCGTGGAAAAAATCAAGCTGGGCAAAGCACTCTATTTCGATCCTCTTCTGTCAAAAAACAGTGACATCAGCTGTGTTACCTGCCATTCGCTCAATAAGGAAGGCAAACACGGCAGTACCGTACTTCTCGATTTTTTACTCTCAAAGAATAAGAACGCAACAGATTGCACCGCCTGCCACATCTCTGATCAAAGCGGTGTCGACCGCTTCACCGTCGCGGTCGGTCACGAAGGAACGGAAGATCCGTATCATCTCAATACCCCGACGATTTTAAACGCCGCTTTGGCAAAATATTTTACATGGAACGGCACGGTACAAAGTGTCGAGGAGCAAGCGGGCATTGATATGCAATCCCATTTCAGGATGAATATAACCCCCAAAGAGCTGGAAAATCGGCTGAAAAACACCCCGCTCTATGCCGCACAGTTTGAAGAAGCCTTTCGTGATGGTGTCAGTTTTGAAAATACGAAAAAAGCGATCGGTGCTTATGTGCGGACGCTGCAGACACGGGGAAGTTTCGACAGGTTCTTGGAAGGGGACGACGAGGCGATCAGCGCCGAAGCCAAAAGAGGTTTGGCAAACTTTATAAACTTCGGATGTAAAGGGTGCCATACGGGCATGAGCGTCGGCGGTCAGAGTCTGCAGAGATTTCCTGTAAGAAATTTCGGCAGCTTTTACGATGATACGGGAAATCTAAAGATCACGCCCCAGTCAATAAGGCTGAGTGACCGCTTCCCGTTTGAGAACAAAGGCGATTTTCTGGGTAAGGACAATAGGCAGAGGTTTAGAGTTCCTATCCTTAGAAATGTCACCAGAACCTCACCGTATTTTCACAATGGAGCGGTTCCGAAAATCAGAGAGGCCGTAGATATTATGGCTAAATATCAGCTTGGGCTCAACCTGACAAACGTTCAAATAGACGAGATCGTAGCGTTTCTAAAAACGCTCGAGGGAGATATTGTGGACTACTCCGTTGACAAATAGGTTTTAAAAGAGGTATTGATGAAAACGGCAAGCATCATAATTTTTATGGTTTTAATGTTTATAACTGGGTTGTTGCTATGGGACGTGTTTGAGATAGATTGGGAATATTTTGCGATGATACAGGCTGTTCATATCATCGGTTCGATTGTTGTGTCTGTTTTTCTTCTCTTGCCCTTTGTCAATAAACATATCTATGAGTACTTAATCGTCAAAAAAATATACTGCAAAGACGGTTTTTTACTTACATTGACGCTTATTTTGATCACGCTCAGCGGAGTTTACCTCTTTTTGGTCGGTAATCGCGGCGGAGACGCCCTTGGGCTCTGGTCTTATTACATCCATCTTTACGGTTCGTTTTTTCTCCTCTTCTTCTTGATCTATCATCTCAAAAAACAGAAGATGGACTCCGAAGCTGCCGCGACCCTCATCGCCATTGCCCTGAGTGTTTTTTACCCGACCGTTTCCCATGCCGATGATAGCAATTTAACACTGCTCAAGCTCGAAGAAAACGTCATCCGCTATCACGATGAAGATTGGACCAATTCGGCCAAATGCAAGTCGTGCCATAGCGACATTTTTAACCAGTGGGCCGACTCCAACCATAAAAACCTGGTCGGATCAAACCCCTACTACATGGTGATGGAGACCCTCGCCGGTGAAATCGAGGGGCAGGAGTTCAGGAGATGGTGCATGGGGTGTCATAACCCAAGCGCCCTTACCACGGGGCTTGAAAAAACGACGCATGGGATGGACGGCAACATTGTGAGCGGCGATCTCTTTGAAACAGGGGCGACAACCCTCATAGAGGAGCTGAAAACCCACGGCAATTCGAGACTCGAAGAGGGTGTCTCCTGCGTGCTTTGTCACAGAATCATAGAAGCCGAAAGTACGGGGAACGCCTCATATACGCTGGATCTGACCAATCGCCGAAAAGTCGTTTTTGAAGACAGCGACTCGGACCTAGGTCGGTGGCTGGGTGAAAAATTTATCAACTCCAAGCCTGACGTTCACAAGAAAAGTTACATGAAAGATATCTACAAAGAGAGTAAATACTGCGCCTCCTGCCACGACGAATCGTCGCCAAAAAGCGGGATCGCGATCGTATCGACGTTCAAAGAGTGGGAGAAATCACCCTTTAACAAGCCAAACGACCCCTCCAAACACAAAACGTGCATCGATTGCCATATGACATATCTGCAAAACGGTAAATTTGCGCCGCTTAGAGGCAGATCAACCGATGGCGGCAAAATAAAAGATGACGTCAAGGTCCACTACTTCGCGGGCTCAAACCACTTTTTGTCGGGGCTTAAAAACAAGGTCCATGAAGATCAGACGATTCAACTGCTTAAAACCGCGGCAAAACTTGATGTGGACTTCAAAGAGGGGAAATTGCTTGTCGGCGTTAAAAATGTCGGGGCGGGACACCATCTGCCTACGGGCGTGGCCGATTTTAGGGAGTTGTGGCTTGACGTGACACTAAAGGATGCAGACGGCAATATCGTATTGTCGAGCGGAAAACTGAACGAAGACGGCAATCTGGGTCAAGATGCAAGAATGTTTATGAAAGTGTTCGGCGACGATAACGGCGAGCCCGTAGGGTTGCTCTTTTGGAAATACAAAAAGCTTCTAAGCGACACCCGAATCCCGGCCGGGGAACGGCGGGTGGAAGCTTACGACATAAAAACCCGGGATGCGTTAAAATACCCGCTAACGGCAACAGTCAAACTGAACTTTAGAATCTATCCCCAATGGGTGACGGACGCCGTCAGAAAACTATTTCCGCAACTTCCAAACCCGCCTGTCGTAGAACTTGAGCAAATAAGCAAGACAAGTCAAAGGTAGTCAACTGATGCACTTCTGTCATCAGCGCCGTTGCCGCAACGCTTGTTGCGATCCATTTTGGCTTTAGCGTCGTGATGGCAATGGCGCTGCTTTTTTACCTGGCAGCGTATCTCTCGTTCCCTGTTCAAATCAAGGCAGGTTAGATATCTATCCTCTGTTACTCCATAAAAACGTGAGGTCTCTCACCTTTTCAAGGAGATATCGTTTGAAAGGTCACATTTTATGCCACTCACCTCTGGGGTGTAATTTTCACCTGTTATTTTGATAAGTGAAATCCAAATATTTCAAATTGAAGATAAAATATTCCAACAGAAATCATATATCCAAAAGCTACAGTCCATGCATATTTCATATGCGTTCCAACGGTATAAATACCCCGCATTTTTCCCATGACACCTACACCGGCAGCTGATCCAAAACTTATTAGCGATCCACCGATCCCTGCGGTTAACGTTACGAGCAGCCAATGATTTGTATCCATTGCCGGATTTGCTTTGAGTACAGCGAACATTAGGGGTATATTATCAATAATTGCAGAAATGATACCAATCAAAATATTTACCCAAAAAGGATCTATCACATCGTAAACGTTGGCTACAATTGCAATATAGCCAAGAGAAGAGAGTCCGGATATAGCTGCTAAAAGTCCGAAGAAAAAGAGTAATGTATCGTTTTCAATTTCTGCCATTCGGCGATAAAGCCATATGCGTTCTTTGTACTTTTTTTTCAGATAGCTGGAATAAAAACCAAACAATCCAAGTCCCAGCATCATGCCCCAGAAAGCCGGCAGATGAAATACATGGTGAATAGTGACGGCCATAATAATCGTCACTATGGCAAGAAAGATGATACCTATCCCACCTTTTTTTATTTTTGCGTGTTCCGGTCTTTTGCACGCGCCTGTGTTATCCTTGTCTGTTGGAGAGCCATAGGGCAAATAGTTGGAAAGTAAATACGCTGTCACTGCCCAACCGATAAAACTGGCGGGAAATAAAAATAAAAATTCAGCAAATGTACCTTTTCCCGCAGTCCAAACCATCAGCGTAGTTATATCTCCAAAAGGTGACCAGGCACCCCCGGCATTGGCTGCAACGACAATATTAATAGCCCCTATAATTAAAAACTTCCTATTATGATGTTCCAGTGTCAGCAAGACCGTTGATAAAACCAGTGCCGTTGTTAAATTGTCTGCGACCGGACTTAAAAAAAATGCAATAAGACCTGTCACCCAAAAAAGTTTCTTATAGTTGTATCCTTTTTGCAGCAATTTAAATTTTAACACTTCAAAAACACCTCTTTCTATTAATGACTCTATATAAGTCATCGCAACAAATAAAAAGAAATAGATAGAAGCTATCTCAACGATTAAATGATGTATATTTTCTTGCAACGGGGCAATATCAAGTCCATAAAAAATGTAATGCCATGCAATTAAAACATAGATCAAAGTACCGGCCAAAAGTGCCGGCTTCGATTTATTGACCGCTATTTTTTCTTCAAAGGTTATCATTAGATAGGCAATAAGAAATAGTAAAATAGAGGCATATCCAACAAGTGAATCAACCATAGGCAACTCCCAACTTTAGTAAATCAGCCAATTTGTAATGATTTGAATTACCTACGGGTAGTCCTTCAAAATTTTAGAACAAAACTATACCGCTTATTTTTCCTCTGAGATTATACTCCGTTTTTTGGTTTGACATAAGGGCAGCTCCAGATCAATATTTGGTATCGTTGCCACATGATTAGCTGTTTGTAATGCATAAGCGTCCTTATCTTTCCCGATAATCCACTTATTCAATCGCAGCTAACCTCTCTTCGATTATCCGCTCTTTGTTAATTTTTCTTGTGTTGCACTTTAAACCTGAATTGGCGAAGTGATTCAAAATCTCCTCAGAAGATTCTCTCTACTAAATATAATTTCATAAAGCTTTTCATTTAACTATCTTTACAGAGAAGGAATCGAGATCACGAACTATGTATGAAAGAAGACTATAAATAAAAATTGCTATGCCAAGCATTTCAAATAACTCTTCAAAAGTGTAAAGGACATGATAAAGAAAAGTATCTCCATAAAGTTCCTTTTCCTGACCTCCAAACATTTCAAACCCTATTGCGCCTATAATGTAAATTGTACCTGAAACAATAAACATAATCATTGTTCTTTTTGGCAGTTGCTTTAAAAACCTCAGATAGAGCAGCACAAAGATTCCCCCAACAATACCATAAGGAATAACCCAGGCATAGTATAAAAGTCCTGTTACATTGAAATAGTTCCTTACATACATGCTAGTGCGCTCGTGAAACCCAAACATTTCATCAAGAGATAAAAAGAAAAAGATCATCGCCAAACCGATCCAATATAAATACACATGACCTTTTTCTTTTGTTCTTACTGCTATAACCGCTATAACTAAGAGTAGTATTGCACTAATCATAAGCTGAAAACATGAATAAAGTGTAGGTATATTATTTTCACGATTTAAATTAAACATTCGTATTAAACCAGGTACATGATAATAATCATAATCATAATAATATATAAAACCAATACCTATAGAATTCATTATTAAAAGAAATAATATAAAAGATAATAATAAATTCAAGATAAATGTTAGGCTAAAATTTATTTCCATTACTACACCCTCACTTTTAATCCCAAGATTTTTAACAAAAAACCATATAAGTTTTCACTTCATCTGATTAAATTGAAACCCACATTCTTTTATGCATAAGCTTAATGTTTCCTCCAACCCCGTTTGAATTTTGTCTTATCAATTCTAGCATAATTACATGAAAAGGCTGTTCTCATTAGAAGATGCTCCCTTCGTTTTCGTATTTTGCGAAACTGGCGACGCACGGTATAGTCCAACTCAAAATTAGTTCAAATTTTGGGAAACAAGTCAGATCCAGATTCATCCATTTTAAATCTACTATCAAAGATTAATAAAAGTTTAAGCTATTTTATAGAATAATTTAACTTCAATTTTAATGTGCCAAACCTGTTGTGAAACAGGGACGGAAAGCTTCGGGTCTCATGATTGAGATAGCTGGGTTGCCTTGGTTTGTATCAGAAAACCAAGTTTTTCCCTCTGAATTTTATTCCATACATACATTTATTATTTACTAGGCCAAACCCGTTGTGAAGCGGGGACGGAAAGCCTCAGGTCTTATTCATTTTTGAAAGAGATAGCTGGGTTGCCTTAATATTTCATTATTCTTCATGCGAAATATTGAGTAGTTCCTCACCTTATTCCTTTCATCATTGTATATAGATAGCCGGGTCACCTCGTCTTCGAATTCACATCCCAGGTTTGAA
>JBATWM010000043.1:0-27711 GCA_049672605.1 Sulfurimonadaceae bacterium | reverse complement strand
TTTTGCAAGGCTAACGAAGAGAACCAGGAGTTAATCTAGAATATTTTCTAGATCTCTCAAAACAATTTAAGTAATCCTAGTGTATTATTCCCATCTCTTTTACATGTGCTTCGTTAACTCGATAAGGTAAAAGTAAAGAAAGTGCCCGATTAACTCAGTGGTAGAGTGCTTCCATGACATGGAAGAAGTCACTGGTTCAAGTCCAGTATTAGGCACCATTCATAAAACCCTATAAATACAAAATTTCCAACTACTATCATAAAATTCAAAAACCATATCTTATCGTCTCCTGAACTTTACAACAATATTTATTTCAAAATTACTCTGGCTGCATACAGCGTCTACTTTTTCTATTCATAGGGTAATCACAAGTTATGCTCAATATATAGATAAAATTTTTTAAATATAAATTATGCTTTTATATTGATGTGGTACTATACCTCTCATCGATATTCCACACAAGGACCCTCATGCTAGCATCAATCGCGAAACTATTACACAACCTAAAAGAAAATGACGTCAGAATCTTCGACGAAGATATTAATCAAAACGTTATCAAGAACACGTTGGCCGTATTAATGGTTCATATCTCGAAAGCAGATAAAAAAACAACTCAAAAAGAGAACGCGAAGATGCTGGGATTTTTCCAACAAGAGTTTAATATGAGTACGTCGGAGGCACATGAACTTTTTGAATCTGTTTTAGAGAACATGAATGAACTTGAAAAGTATATAGACCGCTTAAACGGCTTGCTGCATAATGATCTTCAAACAAAGGCCAAGGTGCTCCAGCATCTAAACAATCTTATTATATGTGATGGATGTGTAGACGCTGAGTATGATATTTTTGAGACGATTAGAGTTTCACTGATTTAAGTACTTCTATACGGGTATAGCTCTATATGTCTGTTTCCACAGACTTTAAAGCCTCTATATAAGACTCCAGCTCTGAGATCAACCGTCTTCTAAACCGCTCTGGTTTAAGTACTTCAATATGCGGCAGCCATGCTTTAATGAGGTTGTCGACATCTTCGTCACTGCTCACACTGAAACCGATTACCAGGGCACCGTCTTTGCTCTCTTTAATGATCTTTTGCGACGGAAGGTGTTTTTTCAGTTTGAAATAGTGCGCGATCTCCGGTTTGACCCGTATGGTCACGTCAAAACTGTTTCCATCTTGGAACCATGCAGTGTGCACATTCTCTAACATTTTATCGACAGCCTCTACATCACAGCTATAGGTGTCCAGGCTTGCTCGGAACTCTTGTATCTGTGCGATCAGATATGTCTTGATCTTGTTGGTAGCAAGGTCTTTGGCAAAAAGGTACCAGATGCCGTCAAAAGAGACGATTTTGTACGGTTCGATCTTCGAGGTGGTGTCATTACTGGTGATCGAAGCAATATTTTTTTTGACGATGGCATCTTCTATTTTATTAAGAAGCTGTGAGTCCATATCGATGCTCTCATAGCCTTCTGCTTTGATCTTATAGGGGGTAAAAAATAGCGGGTGCGAAAGCTTGGCCCGGATAGCGTGTATATGCTTTTCGCTCTCCTCATTCAGCCCCTCAATAGAGCTGAAAGCAAGTTCTGAAAACAGAAGTTCACTATTCTCTAACCCTGAACGATCAAGGTCATAGCCCTCAGAGATGCTCACAACACCCTTCTTGTGCTCTATAGGGAAAAAGTGGAGACGCTTGATGTCACGCTCAATCGTCTTTTCACTGCAGCCATACTCTTCAGCCAGTTCACTGACCGTGGCTTCGCCTTCATGAGAGAGTTTTTGCAACATTAATAGTAGTCTGTTAAATAATATATCGTGCTTGCTATCTGCCATGAGAACTCCTGAGATTGGTGGTGTCACAATAGTGAAATATAACTTTCAGGCTCGTTAAAACTTGCATTTTCATATGACAATATCAGCCATACGAACCACTATGCCATGAGTTCACTTTGATAAAAGAGCACACTGTAAAACAGCCCTATTACACCCAATGTCACCAGGTAGTTCATCCGCTTTTCTCTGATGACAACACTGGCCATGATCATCATAAGGACAAACATTCCCGGTATGCTTACCAAGATGGAGAAAAGCTGTATGGTCTCAGGTGCTACGGAGATGCTAAAGTTGACAGCCGGGATCTGCATCAGTAAGACAACAATGTAAAAACCGACAATAAGAGCGCCGCTTACATCACTCTCTTTAGGCAGAGAGACCGAGAAGAGACGTGTCTGATTAAACATAGCCGCAAACACTGTAGAAAACAGTGGTGAGAAGAAAAACACCATCATAGAGGCCACAAGTATGATCGCAAAGGCTCCACACTCTGTACAACGCAAGTTTGATGCAACGACAAAGGCGATCATACCGACATACGACACGAACATACCTATCATGTCGATAATATTGCCCTCTACGTAAACAGACAGTGCTGTCATGTTCATCTCATACCAAAGTGCTAAAAGGCGTTTCAAGGCAATAAACAGACCTATCATGACTATCGCGCCTAACACAAAGCCTACAATTCCCATATTGGGGCCTTGTGCACTCATAAACGCTCCTCCGATGGAGAGAAGGACAAACATACCTATCATTATCAATATATTGTCGATCTTCTCTCGTGATTCACCTTCGGCGATCATTTCAAAAAAGTTCCCTTCATCACCGTCATAGCGAGATGCTATTCGTAAAGGAATAAAAAAGTAGACATTGAGTGCGAACAGAAATGCCAAAGCACTGTATGAGGCAGAACCGACCCCTTTATAGTACACCAATGCTGCATACAAGAAAAATATGCCTATAAAGAAGAGGCCTCTTAAAACATTACCCACAATTTTCTCCTTACATAAAAGAGATTATTATCTCTTGTCTATGCTGTAGAAACGTCATGTTAAAACGTCACATAAGCTACAAAAAATAGTTTGTAACATATAGTAAAAAAACTATAGGAAAAAGCGGGGGCAGGTCGTCTCCAGATTTTTTATTTTCGACGCATAACATTAACTCTTGTTGTCATTTGGGCGCTTCAATTTAAAAGATCCAATTCGTTACGCTGATGACCAGCACGAAATACAGTACTATCGGTATCCCCACCATGAACGATGACATAAACACGAAACCGTAATATGCATCCGCATACTCTTTAAAAAAGGCACTTTTGAAGACACATCTGGATGAAGCCATCGAACCTGCATTCCAGCCGGTACAAAATGACATCGCGATCGTCGGCATTGCGAATGCTATAAAAAAGATCAAGAGTTTACTGTAAAAAACGACTGAGTAGTCCCAATCTAAAAAGAAGAGCGATATCGCAAATGGACCTACAACTAATGCCAACTGTATAAATGGATTCATTAATAACCTTTTTAAATATTACGCTATTACATCTAGAGACGCAATAGAGTTTAACGCCGTGCCGTAAGAAAAAATATCAAGCCCATACTGACAATAAAAAAGGCATAAAAGCCAACAACCACCATTGCAGATGTCTTGACAACATCCATAAAACTGTAATCATAAAAATAGCCGATAATAGAGACAGGTATAGCTGCCATAACTGTCGCAATGACAAAAGAGAAAAGGAGTTGGACCAAGGCGTCATACGAGAAATATTCTTTCATTTTTTTCCTTATTCAATTGATGGATAGTAGCAAAAACAAGGTTAGTCCACCCTGTCTATGCATGTTCATCTAACAGACAGTCAGATGGTTTCAAGCCTCTACTCTTCAAACATTCGTTGTATCGCTATGCTCTCAAACAGTTTGGCGGAGTACTCTTTTTTTACGATGTCAGTACATAAGGTAAAAAACGCCTTTGCCTGGACCAGGTCATACCGACCTTGCTCGTCTTTTTCTACTACAAAGCGCTTGTCAAAGAGAGCGAACTGCGCATTTAACGTTTCGGCCTCCTCAGCACTGCACACATCCGTTATATTGTCCATTGCTGCCGTTAGGATCTTCATAGCGCTTAGCTTCTTTCCCAAACTCGTCATCTTATTCTCCTTCATCTGCAACGCCTAAGTGTTCATTGCTATTTTACAAAGTAGTCTAACGCCAATAATATCAGTCCAAGCGGCAGCAAAAAAACGACAGGGGCCAAAATGACACCGCTCAGACAACCGCTTTGACCTCTGCAATCCAGATACCACAGTATAAAGAAAAGGATGATCAACAGTACCAGCCCCACCAAAACCAGACCGGCATAATACAAGATGCCCAATGCATATAGTCCATAAATAAAAGGAGACAGTATCAGAAGCGTCCAGAATAGTTCAAGACAAACTGCGAACAGCTGGCGCATAACGCTCCTTCAAACTTTCAAGCAAGGTACCGAGCTCTTGCTTTAATACCTCGTAATAGTTGCTTTTGGTGCCATCGTCATCCATGTACAACTTACGGTTGATCTCTATCATAATGCCGTGCACATCTCTGTTTTTCCCATAATGTTTTAACGGGAGAAGCGTCCCCGCATAAGGATCATCTATTTGCACCACATATCCTTTAGAAGTAAAGTACTCATTGACTGTTTCAACCAGCTCCGGCGGCGTATGATATGCATCTGTCCCGATACAGATGTCTGGACGTCTCTTTCCAAAATCACTGTTGAAATAATATGCGACATCCGGAAAACTGTGGCAATCAACAACCAGGGCCCTGCCCATAGATGCCAATTCATGGTCAACGGCATCACTGAGCCCTTGATGATGAGGCCTATAATAGTCCGCAATGATCTCTTGTCGACTGGCGTCACTAACCTCTCTTAAAACCGTACCTTCGGTGTCGGTCGTGTAACAGACCCCCTTACCAAAACGGCTCATAGTTTCTTGCGTGTCATCTTCAAAACGTTCAACATCACAGATAAGACGGCTTACGCCAAAAACTATCTTGATAGCTTCTCTGCACGAATAGAGCTCATCCGTGAACCAGTCTGTCATCCGCAAGAGTTCCCTCTCTCTATTCTGCAGTTCATACTGCAGGGTATTCGTCGAAGCGTGCGGTATATGCAGTATCATCGTTTGACCCCGCACTTCAACGTCTTCTTAGCATTTACTTTGTTTCCCAGACTCGACATGTCATTGTCCTTTTATAGTAGTATTAAAGCACCTCTATGAGCCCTATGCGGCTTAACAATCTTTAGGAGAATTTTCTGTTAACGAATGTATCTATTATCATGCAGTCAGTACGATACAGTTCGAATAATGCTCCACATAGGGTTTATAGAAGTGCCCGTTACATATGACTCAGCGACACATTTTTTCCGAGTCATCTTTTAGCTCAAAGAGCGACTTTTTGTTTAACTGAAATCAGTATAAACAGACGCAACGACAGGTCGTGTCCATTTCATATAAGAGCAAGGATAAAGAGGCTGTTACGCCGCAGCATCATCCTCTTTATCAGTTTTTTCCATCTCGGCCAAGAGACTTTTATTAGCTGTCATGGTAACTTCATGGATCTCTTCCAGGGCCTCCTCTTCCTCCTCAAGGGACTCTGTGAGATGATCATTATCAAACATCTCCGCCACAAAATCTTCCGCCGCCTCCGCTTCAGCTCTCTCTTCTTCTATCAGAAGGGCAAAACCTCTAAGCTCTTTTTTGATGGCCTCGACATCTTCAGGCGTGACGATCTCTTCAATGGAGCTGCATGCAGTCTTAAGGTCATAGACGATGATCTTGTTCTCTTCGAACAGTCTCCCGTCAAACAGGAGAATGCACTCTTTTGCAAAGGCTTCTAAACCAAAGGCATTAAAGACTCCCCTCTTGGCAAGGTAGATACTCTCTGCCTCATAAAGCGCCTGTTTGTCTAAAAACAGAGGTTCCAGGTCATGCCTTCGCTGGTAGTTGTCCTTAGACATCAGACATTCAAATGGCTTAAGAGTGCTCAAGTCACTCTCTCTATGCTCCGCCGGGTTCGTAAAGTAAAACGAGCTGGTAAGGTTTTTCATGAGCGCCTTGTACTCATTTTCACCGAGTTTGTTTTCCATAAGCTCTATATTTTGATACGCCAGGAACATCTCGACCCTGCACTCTCTCAGCACATCAAGGTTGTAGTCCTGGTTCTTGGTGACAACACGCTGCGCTTCATCAATAAATACGGAGACGGGCTGCACCTCCATCAGCATGCTGCGCTTTGAGAGCTCGTTGAACAGGGCGTAGGTCATGGACTCCAAAAGCTCATTGCTCAGATCTTTCGCATTAATGCTGATAAGTTTTTTATCATTGAGTGCTTCCAGCAAGTCCACATCGTCGCTGTTAAACTCCTCTTTGTTGGCCACATCCACGAGGGGCAGAAGTGTCATGACGATAGAGAGTTTAGGGTTGGTGTCATCGACTTTCATAAAAGAGGCCAGAGAGCTCTGCGAGGAGTCAATAACACGCTTGAGCTGCACAAACAGATGTAAAAACGACCGGTATTTTTCAAGCATCTGCTGAGACTCCAGTTCGCTCTCTTCATTCTCTTTTACAATGTTCAGATAGAACCGATGCATCCTCTTTTTTAACCGCTCCAGATGGTTGACGAATGTCGAAACATTTTGTTCGCTTTGGCAAATAGGCATGATCGACTTCAAAGAGAGGCTCCGAGGGTAATCAAACGCCTCTAGCTCCAAAGTCTCATCCATATGCAGAGCTCTGACAAACTTTTTCTCCCACTTCAACTCTTTGGCATAGATGGAGATCTTTTCTAAAATGGCAATAACGTCATAGACCGATAGAAAAAGCTTTGAAGCAGAGTTTGCCCAGTACTGGTTGTCTTGACTGGTGGCTGTAATGTTTTTGATAAACAGGTCCAGTGCCTTTCTGTCCATAAGACGCATCAGGTTTATTTTAGCACCCCACGGTTTGCCGACTTCCAGCACATCATCTAAGCGTCCCTCCTGTTCCGCGAGGTACTTCAGGCTCATGTGCTCTTTGCCTTTAAAGTCATACAGCAAGATACTGTGACCGGCTTGTATGCGAGAGAGCAGATTGGGGTAGATAAAGCTCGTTGTCTTCCCGCAACCCGTCTGTCCAACTGCATGGGCATGGGTAAAATGTTCCGGAACGATCGCACCATGATCACTACTGCTCTTAACGGTTTTGTCAGATGATAAAAATCCCATTGTCTGCATAGGCGTCCTTTTTTTTGATATAGAAAGATTTTATATTGAAGAGGGGACAGGTTGTGTCATGACGGGGTAAGTTGGACATACAAATACCTTCATAACAAACACTATTTATATTACTTCGACACCACCTGTCATTTAATGATAATATACTGATAAATATTTTTTAATAAAGGATAGAAATGATCAAACTTATAATCTTGGTTCTGGCTGTGGCAATTACTTTTGGTGTGATAAATTACGAAAATGATAAAGTCATTATTGACACCTCTAAAGGTAAAAAAATCATTGAGAAAAGCAGCGATTTTGTTAAAGAGAATGTAGAAGTAAAATAATGGATTTAGAGAAGATTGACAGTCTCTGCTTTTATACCGGAACTTTCAAAAAGGTACGAATATCCGTCAGTGATCTGCCAAAAAGCTCTTCGGTATTGATGCGATGTAAGTCATTAGAAGTTGAAGTCAACCCATCTTGAACACCTTGGTTAAAGATAGCCAGCTGTTTATTGTTAAAGCGAAATTCTTTAGGGTAGAGGTATTTTGAGAAGAGCCGAAAAAGCCAACTATCGACTTTTGTGCTCTTTTTAGTTGAACCCATTGTAAAACCGATGACGTATGCTTCCCCGGCCATCTTCATATCCTTTTGCAGAATAATATGTAAAAGGTCATGTACAAAAAGTGATGTAGCGCCTTGAAGCAGACCGAAACGAAAAAATCGGTACTTGGGGTTTTCAACCAGCTGCACGATCCAGGGAATATCTGCCTGAACTGCAGTGACATAGTTCTGCATATCATTGTAAGCATCTGCAAGCAAGGTCTCTTCACTGTAGATCGGTTGCCATGCCGTGTAGTGATATCGGTTTTCCAACCTGCTATTTACCGTCCAACAGACGTTGTTCTCTTGTTGCGATGTCATTGTTTTCTCTGTGTAGTTTACTGCATAGTGAAAGATAGTGATTGCAATCTAATTCATTGCAGATAAAAGTATTCAAGAGGGGACTAAGAGAAAGTTCTCTCAGTCGCACTATTACTAGATACTGTCACTACTAGTATCTGCAGCAGTTGCAACTCCACCTCTTAGTTGTGCCAACATCGCTTCAAGCTTAGCGATTGTTGCAGCTTCAGAAGAGTCATCATCTGCTGCTTTTGACAATTCACCCGTTGTCATCAACTGACGGATCTCATCTGCACCTGATTGCCCATTTTTACGCATAAAGCCCAAAATACGGTTAAACTGTTTTTCTGTCATCAGCGCATCTTCAAGAGGAATCTCAACCTCTAAACGGATATCGCCATCAGCTGGATCGAATTCCCATGTTCCAAACTTTGTCTGGTAATTCATATAGAGCATATGACTCAGCACTTTTGCAGAGTACTGGTTGTCACCAAGATTGACATTATCTCTGTTTTCATCCAGCAGTTGCATTGCCCAGTCAAACAGCTCTCCATTTTCACGTGCACGAATAAAATGTGCTTGACTTGTCTTTTCATTACCCATAACAAAGATGATTAAATCTTTTTCTTCAACATGTTGATGATTAACACCACTATTTGTTAACCATGTTCCGATCTGCTCTAATGTAACTGCCATAATATTCCTTCTTTTTTAATGTCAATATAATATCAACCGCTTAAGACACGTTGCGTCTTAAGTCACTATTATGTTCTAATCCATCTAAAACTACATACAAAATACTATGTTTTTCTGTAATTAAATGTTTTTTTCTAAAAAAGTTACATAACTTTTCATAACATATCCAGATAAGATAATACCAGTATGGTATTAAAGATTTTTATATATCTGTGCAAAACAGTGATCACGAGACCTCTCATAGATATAATCACCACTTGTATAAGTAGTCATATCCTGTCGAACCCTCTTTTTTACACTGCGTTGTTAATAAGAAGGTCTTAAGGAGAAGTACAAAGAGATGCAGACGATAGTCATAGATATTTGTGATTAACAAAAAGGAGAGGTTTTGACAGAAGAGAAGGTATATACACACTTTAATAAAGAGCGTCTTCTTGTTACTTATGGAGATATACTTATCTACGATTTAAGCCTTGAGCCATGGGAACTTTCCAGTATCCTTCAACATCTCAAAGTAGATGAAACAAATTGGTCAAGTGACGATTTTACTGTTGAGGGCTATAAAAACTATGATGAAGATGGCAACTCTTACGCGGTAGGCTTGTTGAAGATCAACTCTGAGGATAAAAATCAGCAGGACCTTTTGAAGCTTACTGAAATTTGGGACGAAGCTGAATCAGATTGGGAAGACTCGATGAAAGAGATCTATTAAGACTGTAGATCAAAATGCTCTTTGAAGGCTTTGGTTACCTGTTCAAGAGCTTGTAACGTCTCAGCGTTCATGGGGTCGTTCTGCTCAAAACTGATACTGCTGCCATCTTTTTTTATGAGGTAGACAAGCCCATTTTCTACGGCCACCTTTTTAATGACCACCCACTCATCATTAAAAAGTGCAAAGATGTCGATCTGGTCGATCCCGTCGATGATCTTGCGCTCATGCTCCTCATAGTCGAGTTTAAATCCCCTGATTAATATATCATTCTCTTGCATGATGATCCTCCTAACTGTTATTTACTCTATACGCTCTGCTTTTGATGCAGATAAGATATACTCCATCACTATCTCCCAGTCAGGAAATAGTGCCGTTCCGAAATGAATGTGCTCACCTTCAAACCTGTCTACCCCGTTTTTAAGACGATCATCGATCAGGTAGTCCCCTTGGTTAAGATGTTTGTTGTGACTGAGGATAAGACGTTTATGGGCATACTCTCCGAGATATTTTTTGACCCAGGCAATTTTGTCGCTCCAGGCACTCTCATTTTCCCATGGAGCCGTTGAAAGGATGTAGACATCAAAATGTGTTGTCAATGTTTGGTAGGCGGCAATGGCACCTGTCATCGGCTCCATCTTCGAAAAAATGTGGGGTACTTCATCTAACCGGCCTTCATACTCCTGACGAGTCGCATCATCGAGCTGTTCGATACCTGTTGTAAAATCAACAAGGACATTGTCCATATCTACATAAACGATCTTTTTCATAACGTCTCCTTTTGACTGAACTCTTCTAGTAGCGGGTTTATCATCGCCAAAAAGTCATCACGGGCCTGTTCATTGGCACTGGCGATGATGTATCCTTTGTGGTTGATAGGATCTATCTCTTCTCCCTCCAGGTCGGTCACAAAACCACCACTGTTTTTAATGATCAAGCAGGCAGCTGAAAGGTCCCACGCATTTGCCGGTGATGCAAAATGCGCAATATAATTGCTAAAGGCACCTTTGGCGACCATACACATAGAGTAAGTGATCGACCCGCCTATAGAGGTCAGCTTTTTGACCTTGTCCTCTCTGAACAAGCTGTTAAGACTTCTAACAATAGGGTGTTCGCGTTCAGGTTTAAAGTTGACTACGGCGACCGTCGGGTTGGGACGAAGCGGCAACGTCAACATCCCAATGTAAGAGTGTGCTTCCTGCTCCGTATGGAAGAACTCATTAGTAAAAGGGTTGTAGACGATACCTACTATCACCTCTCCATCTTCGATTAACGACAGATTTATGGCCGACGTGTTTTCATGGGTAATGAACGACCATGTCCCATCGATGGGGTCTATGGCCCAGTAAGGTTTGGAATCATCGATCTCATCACAGTTCTCTTCACCCATCACCTGAATGTCGAAACTGTCTTTAAGACGTTTAGTCATATAGTCTTGTACCTGCTGGTCAATGTTGCTTATAGGTGTGTTGTCGGCTTTAAATTCAAAGCCAAAGGTGTTGGTCTCACGTGCTTCACGAATGATCTTTCCCGCTTCTTCAACGATCTGTTTTGCAATGATCAAGTATATATTTCGCATTGGCTCTCCTTAGATTTTATGTAGTGTATACTCTCTTGCTGACAGGTTGTGTCGGAGTTGATCAGGAGTAAACAGACTAAACTTTTTCATAGCTGTTTTTCTCTGCCAAATATCTAAGCAACCATTTCTATGTGCGCGTAAAACAAGGCATCTGCATACAAAAAAGGTGTGCGAGAGTTATACTAATGAGGAGTGTTGTACGGTAAAAACAGCTGTTTGCACCTGTATTTACCGTCTTTAGATTTAGAAGTTATAACAGTTTTTAAATGTAATACTAGATGCCGTCGCTAGCAGAGCCGCCTCTTAATTTAGCCAGTTCTGCTTCCAATCTTGCAATTTCGTCATTAGCACTCGCCTCTTTTGAACCAGTATCGATCACTCTACGTAACTCTGAGAACATTTCACCAGCTTGTTTTCCTATAACAATAGTGATAATACGCGTGAACTGTTTTAATGTCAATGTTGCATCTTCTAATGGAAACTCTACTGTAAAACGAATTTCACCATCACTCGTATCTACTTCCCAGCAACCGAACTTCAATGTATAGTTACGCACTAAAATGTATTCGTAAATTGCCAATTTATGTGGAGAATCTGCAGCTATTTTGATCATATCTGAATTTGTATCATAGATATTAGTCTCCATAGAGAACATTTCACCATCTTCTTTTAAACGTACAAAGCTTGCTTGAGTATCTGTACTATCACCTGATAACATTACCAGTGTACCGTCATCACGACGTGTATACTTAATCTTCAACTCATCCAAAAAGCCACTAATCTGTTCTGCTGATGTTGCCATTGCATTATCCTTCTGTTATATATTGATTTTTAGATTATAATTATTTGATTGTAAGATTTCTGTACAAAACCATCAATATCAAAAAGTATAATCACTCATGTTACGTTTGTACATTGGTTGGGGAAACTCTTCGATCTTGCACATCTTGAATCCCTCCTTTTTCTTAATACCAATGATCTTTTTAGTCACTGTTTTTACAAGAGGACAGCCCTCAATACTACCAACAATCTGCATACGGTCGTAACGCTGTTTCTGCTTAACTTCATATCCATGACTGTAGACTTTTGTCTCATAGATCACAAGCGCACCTTCAATCACTTCATAGTTATAAACAGAACCCGTCTCTTGTACTTTCAACAGCCCCTCTTTATTAAAGATAAGATGCCAATGGTTACGACGCTCTTTTCCGATATCTTTACCAAAAGAGGCAATACCGTTTGTTTTAGGTGAAGAGATCTCCCAGATGCCATACATCCTTTTTTGTGAAAAACTTTGTGCCTGCAGTGCGAGGACTAAGAATCCCACTATTAATACAAAACGCATTTTCTCTCCCTCTTTTGATTATAAATTGAGACCTCTGAGAATATCAGGTCTGTTCAGAGGTCTCAATTATATGTACACTCTTTGACAGGTTGTGTCAAAAATTCATATCTCTATACATTTTATATGATGTACAAAAATGTAAACTTCTCTGACTGCAAGGTTTATAGAGATGTAAGGAGAGAAATCTCCTTACTGACTAGAATCCCCACGCAGCTTTAACAAGAGCGTATGTTTCTGCTTCTTGATCTGAAACTTCACCATCTGCAAGAATCACCTGTTGAACAAATTCAAGCATTTTAAGACGCGCCTCTTTTGAGATATTTTCTGCAAAATGTGCAATAGCTCCGATCATATATTTCAAAGTCTCTTCATATGATGCATCGATCATCATCGCTGTAATAAGCTTTGTCTCTACTTCGCCCGGGTAGTTTTGTCCTACAAAGTTTGCAATAGACGCAACCTCCTCTTTAGCCATTTTTCCATCGCTGAACGCAACGCCGTATAATAATATCAATCCCGCTTCTGGTGCTGTCATCTTTTTCCTTTTAATTTAAAACTATTTAACAAAACCACTGATGTGATCCTGTAGTAAGAGTTTTGTTTAGGCTTTGAGAAGCCTGATGGCCGCTAGGCCATCAGCTCCAAAAGTTCTGCCTCATTGACGATCTCTCTCTCTTGAACAAGAAGCGACAGAGCAGATACCTTATCCCAATGTTCTTCTATCAATGCTGCTGTTTTTACTTGCGCCTCTTTTAACCATGCATCAACCCGTGTCTGGATCTGTACTTCTAAAAATGTGGTATCTGTCACACCTTGTGTTTCATTAGAGATATTCGGGATACCGTTAATATTTACATATCCAAGCTCATTATCCATACCATAGTGTGCAATAGCAAAGTATGCATATCGGGTTGCCTGTCTTAAATCACTCGATGCACCTGAGTCAAATCCCTCTTCACCATACTCTTTAAGCTGTGCTTCACGTCCCGCAAAGGCCACACACATCTTATTTTTGATATCTTGACGTGTTAAATTGCTCAAGTCACCATCCTGGTCATATGAAACAAAACCAAGGGCATCATTTCTTGGAACGACTGTAATCTGCTCGATCTTTACCTCTGGCATCAATATACGTGAAATAACTGCATGCCCTGCTTCATGGATGGCCGTTGACTCCATCAGTTTTGAGATGGACTTATGCGTAATACGTGAGCCATACTTGATCGTATTGATCTGCTCGATCAAGATCTCTTGTGTAATGGCATCAAGGTTGTTTCTAAATACATAAAGCGCACTTTCACGCGCCACTTTCTCCAAATCGGCCCCTGTCATGCCGGCAGTAAATGTCAAGATCTTATCTTTGTCAAAATCCCCATGCGTCGGTTTTTCAAGGATTTTATCCACAAAAAACTCACGTGCTTCACGGTCCAGAGCGTCAATCTCTACATGAAGGTCAATCCGTCCTGAACGTAAAATAGCATCATCGATCTTCTCTTTTAAGTTGGTGGCGGCTATGACAAAGACCATCTCATCCGCATTGTCGGAAAAACCATTCAACTCAGTCAGAAACTGGTTGATGATAATATCTTTGTTAGAGCCGTTACGCTTGCCTATAGCATCTATCTCATCAATAAACACTATGGACGGTGCATATTCCTGTGCCTTTTTAAAGATCTTTTTCATCAAGTCGATATCTAAGATCTCACTTCCGGTTGTCTGAATAAAAGGAAGGTCAGCTTCGTTGGCAAAAGCTTTTGCCAACATCGTTTTACCTGTACCAGGAACACCATAGAGCAGCATTCCTTTTGGGGAACCTACATCAAATTTTCCAAGTTTCTGTGGCTCTTTTAAGATGTTAATGATCTCACTCAAACGTTTTTTTGCAATATTATGACCGGCTACATTTTTAAAACTGAGATTTGGTACTTGAAACACCAACCCGTCATCACCGCTAAAATCTACGGAACGAGCCAGCTTTTTACGTTTGATATCGGCGAGTTCAAAGTGTAAGACCTCACCCTCCACTCTTCTGTTTACCTTATATGAGAACGTCTCATTTTTTCTAAAGAGGGTATGCAACATCTCTGTCTGTTTTAATGGCTCAAGCCCTAACAGTTCATCCTGGATCAACTTCTGTGAAGCCTCATCAAGACTGAAAACAATTTTTTCAATCATTGTGTCGTTATTGCGAATAAAATCTGTAATGAGGTCAAAAAGGAAGAGCGGCAGCTTTGCCTTCATCTTACGAACATCGATCAGAGGTGCCAGTGACAAGATAAGGGCTGAGATAAGTTTCGTAAAGTCCTGATATTCCACACTGAGTCCAAACTCTTTCTCAAACCCTTCCTGTGCTTCGAGAACCTTGCTTTTTGCAATATTCAAAAGTGCCTCGTACGGAAGTTTGTTGAAAAGTACAATCTGTCCTTGGGAAAGACGTGAGAGCATTTCAGGTGAAAGTGCCTTGACCATACGGCCTTGAACCAGTTTCTCTTCACGTCCGATCGCCTCTATGATCGTTGAGTTAGCCTCTTGCGGATTCTCTTTCATCAAGTCAATAAAGTTTTGGTTGTTATACAGCTCGGAACCAAGGTTTGATGTAAACACTACGATGGTCTGTGTAAAATCTATAGTCTCTCCGCTATGGGTATCCTCTGCCTTACCTGAAGACAGCATCATCAAGAAGTTGGACATCACCCCCGGATGTGTCTTCTCTATCTCATCAAAAACAATGACTGATTTTGGGTTCTCTTTGACAAACTTTGTCAACTTACCCTCTTCTGCCCCTTTGTATACTGCCTCAGAACCAAAAAGTCCTAAACCGGACTCTTCATCTGTAAACTGTGTCATATCAAAAATTCTGAAAGCATCATAACCGTCAAGCTCTTTTCCCATAAGTTCAGAGAGCATTGTCTTACCCGTGGCTGGCGGTCCCAAGAAAAAGTAGATCGCTTTTGGTGTGTTCTTTGAGATGTTATAACTTGACTCCACAATCTTGTCACAGACTGCTTCAATCGCGCTGTCTTGTCCAAAGACCTGAGACTGCAGAGACTCTTCAAGTTTCCCAAGCTGCTCTTTAAAAGCTGCCAGTGCATTTTTCTTCTCAACAAAAAGGCGTGTTGCTACAGCACTGAGAGCAAAACCTTTAGATTCAAGATGCGTCTTAAAACTCTTTACCTTCTCATTGAATTTTACAGAGCCATGTTTGCTCGCAGCATCTATATTCTCTTTTGATACTACCTGATGGAGTGACGGTGTCACGTCTAAATAGTCACAGACCACTTTTTTAGCATCGTTATCAATAAACTCCACCGCGTCAAGTGCTTTTTTCAGATGATCAAGTGTAATTTCTGTTGCATTACTATCTATCGCAAATTTTTTGGCGGTTAAAAACAGTGTTCTCATAAGGTTCCTTTATATAGCGCTTTTACATATACATATGATGATGTCCATGTAAAAACTCTTCTCTAGCGTCATTTATATCTATAAGCATATCTTTAATACTGACAGGTTGTGTCGAAACATTATTATCTATTAAAGAATTTAAATCCCGCCTATTTTAGTTGTTTTATACTTTTTATAATGAAGACTCTGCAGATATGTAACAATTTGATAGAGCAAGTACTACAAAAACAGGGACTTTATCATCCAGAGACACAAGCTGTCCTCTAAAAGATCCATAATTTTACAAATTATCATATGTAATGGGTAAACGATCTCTCTTGACGGATCATGTTGTTGATGCTCGTTGACTGCAGCGTCAAAAGGATATACAGGCGTTTCGTAAATTGTAAAAAAGCTCTACACCTCAAGCCATTTTGGCTGCACAGAGATGGTTACAGCATGATATTTTGTAATAACTTGTTAACATATCACACAAAACAGACCAATTTGATTATGTTATAAAGATTTTCAGAACTAGGACGTAACGTGTTAACACTCTATATCATTGCAGGCTTGCTGAGTTTGCTTATTGGTTTTTTTGCCTCAAAAAAGCTTATCGTTGTCGGTAAGGGGGACAAAAGTTCTCTTCTCTCACTCATAAAACTCTTTTCAGCTATGGGGATAGGCTTTAGTGTCTTCGGACTCAGCTACCTTGGAATTCACGCTTTTGCCAACCCTTATGCAGGTGAGCAAAAATATGAAAAGATACAACAACGTTCTCATACAAACGGTACGACACTGATTGAAGAGATCCGTGAAGGGTTTGATGCTGAAACACTGAACTTTGAAGACGATTCGCGTGACACCGCCACTATATTTTTCACTCTTGGCGGAATTTTTCTTGGTGCACTCGGTATCTTCTGGTTGGGGTATTTAGAAGAGACACGGCTTCAAAAAGATCGCTTTCATGACCAAAAAGTACAACAAGACAGGATCCTTTCACTGCTCTCACTCGGAATAGATCTCTTTTTATATATTGACAACAACGAATTGGACTTTATGTATGAGGTTGACAACCATCTGCTGCACACGGAAGATGCCATTGTATGGAATGACAAACGGTACATTTTTCTTACCACACATTATGAAAGGTCTGCGTCAAAAGGCATTAACAAGACATTAGACCTCGAGTATGAAAAGCATCTGACCAGCCTCTATAAATATCTATATCAAGGGAAGAATTTCCAGCGTAACAGTATCCTCGAAGATATTCACACCATCATTAATGAGTTGCAAAAGATCTTCTATGAAAAAGATCTTATTTTGCATAAAGACGATTCGCGTGACATCAGACAGATCTTTATTGGGCTGTTGGAACAGTACAGTGATTATAAAAACTTTATTGAAGGTAAAACAGAGGAGTCTGACTTTGGGATCTTGGAACATCAGACACACAACCTGAAGCTGCAGAGTTTAATCCAGGCTACCCGTAATGGTGAGGTCAAAGAGAGTGACACCTTGCGGCCTATACAGTACTTAAGAGAAAAATACACCAGTAGAGACCTCAATTTTTACGACTACTTTCTCTCCAACATCTCCAAAGAGTTTACAGGGATGTATCTTATTAAAGAGAGCCATATCTATGCTACGTTCAATGTACTCTCCATCAAAGACGTTTTTGCGACCATGCAGGTCTCTTATCTTGACTCTGAAAAGTTTTTCAACTCCTACTTTAAAGCCTCATTTAAAAAGTACATTACAGAAAAAAAAGAGTACATGGAGATCGACCTATCGCGGAAAAACGATCTGAGTTTTGACAACTATTTAGAGATCATGCAACAGGCATTTATTCAGATAGATGCAGACATCGAATCCGTAAAAGAGTTGTATGGCCTTTTTGACTCTTTTGTCAAGCTTCACAATAAATTTACAGAGAGGGAGAGTTGATGGAAAATCCCTCTAATCAAACTGATAGCACAACTGAGACTAAAGAGACTTGGGATGACTTACCTACCACTGCCAATGAAAACTATCTAGAGTCTGATCAAAAAAGCGAAAGCCAAGAAGAGGCCATTATATCTTTTGAAAAAGAGATCTCAGTTACACTTGAAGACGCCTTGTTGTCGAAACTCTCACCTGACATAAGAGCAGGTATGGAAGAGGTCTTTCAAAAGCTCTACAGAGACAAAGACCATAATATTCCAAAAGAGCAGCTGCAACTGATCATTCAAAACGTAAACGAAAAGATCTCGAATGCCATACTCTCCAATGTCAAATTAAATACCGCATCCATTTTTGAGACCTTGCTTAGCCTTGAGAAAGAGTATAAAGATACAATACTTGAACACCTTCTCAACCTTGAGAGCACACAACTTGCAAAAATACTGAAGACATTTATAGAGCTTGAAGAGAGACTTAAAGTAGCGCTGCTTACTGCTCTCTCCAACCTTGAGATCAAACAATTTGAAAAAATGTTTCTCGCACTGGTACTGCTCGAAAATGAGTTACAGCAGAAGATACTCATCAGTATCATAGATCTCGAAACTGAACAGTTTGAAAAAGTGCTGGAGGCCATTGTAGAGTTCGATCTTAAACTGCGTATAGATATCTTTTCAAATATTGCTCATATAAATATACCTCAACGCGAAAAGACATTAAAGAGCATTGCAGAATCCGGCCTCAAGCTGCAACAAAAAGTGTTTGAGACGATCATCAACCTTGATGTCAAAGAGATGGACAATATTTATGGTCTCTTTATGAGTTTTGAACCTGTGGTTTTGAAAAGACTCTATATTAAGTTTATCTCCAATATCTATAAACACTTTATCAATCAGGACAAGATCAATGAAGAGTTTTTAAATACCAGATTTACGAAACTTTTACAGTTGATTCATGAGCACACCGGTACAACATCTACCAAAGTACGCAGCACTTCAAGCAAAAATCAGGAAAAATCTTCTGATACACAGGGTCAGAACGTTAAAGAGTATGAAGATATCAGACAAAACTTGAGAGAGAGCAGCTACCGGCTTATTCAGAAAATAAAAGATGAAGACAGTGCCCGTTATAAGCAGCTTGAGCTTCAGGACTATGAAAAGTATTACAATGATTTAATACGTAAATATGCAACGCAAGAGAGCAGCAAATTTCAAGAGAGAAAATATCTCAACACCAAAAAAATACAAGATTTCAAATCCCAGGTTCACATCTCAACAGCCTATCAGGGACTTTTGCAAGAGATCTCAAAAGACAGGATCTATCTCGAAACCTATGTTATGTTTGATTTTGTCCTCTACATCTATGAGACACTGAGAAACACCGTTACCATTACTGAAAATGTCTCACGCCTAAGTTACAAATACTTTATTCAGAACTATGCCGACTCTGATGAGCATATCATGTTAAACGAACTCTTTATTGAAGAGGGTTTCACATTTGAAGATACAGAGGACAACAAGTTCATCAACTTTGAAGAGATATTAGAGATAACTTATACTACTAAACGAGAAAAGCAGCTCCATATATTAAAAAAGCACCATAATCATCCCAACAAAATATACCTCTATTACGCGCTCAGCAAAAACCCAAAACTGGATCCTCAAACTGTTGGTATCATCTATGCGGGTCTGAACAACCTTGATTACCTCTACCCGTTCAGTGAAGATGTCAACACCATCATCTCTGTTATCCAAGGTCGACTGGACAAAGATATCAGAAAAGACCACCCTCTTGCAAATGAGGTCGGTGCAACAAAAAGTTTTTCACATCAGGTAAATGACTTTTACGCTTATCACGGCTATGAGTTTAGAATGCTTGAAGAGTCGGCAGACAACATCCGATACAACAAAAGCCAATCTCTCTATCAGTATATTGAGTCTTTACAGATATTTACGATGCATTCAGCAGTCAGTCTCGCAAACATGAGAATTTTCAAAATCAACGTTGCAAAAGACAAACTCTTTCTTAAATATGTCCACTACATTTTAGATGTTGTAGAGAACGACTATAGGCTTGGGCACTACTACGAATACTATTTCCCTTCGATGATCAAAAAGCTGGACGAGTCTGACAGAGTTGACCCTGATGACTTTGAAGTCAAACTGTTAGTACAATACCTGCAGATCAAGTCGAATCTATTGCAGATGACCTACTACGCTCTCGACTATGCTGATGAAAACGATTATCTCCTGCATAGACTTGCTAACGAGTACAATAAACATTTTGAGTTTTATACCAACGAGATCACGCAACCGCTCTATATGAAATTAAGAGAGCATATCTACCCCCGCAAAATGCAGATCTACCTGGAGTACCGTTTTGTCAAAATCGGCTTTAAACTGGCATATCTAAAATCAAAGATGGGGTTCTCACTCTTTAGCGATGATGATTTGAAACAGTGGGAAGAGCTCTGTCTGGCCTATATAGAAAGTGATAATGAACTGCCGACAAAACTAGAGAGTAAACTGTATCTTTTTCAAGACATCAGTACCTATATCTCATATCCCGACAGTTGTACGCTAGGGGCAGATATAACCGCATATTACCTTTCACTCATTCAAGAGAAAAAACCGCAAGATGAAGATAGTGAGACATTAACGGTCTATAAAGAAGAGATCGCATATTTTAAACAGAGGTTTGAACATGAGCATATTTAAAAACGCCTATAAAAAAGTTTTTCAAAAAGAGAGTGAACCTGTCATACCCGACTTGGCAGTAACAGAACCTTCTATAAAAAAAGAGATGATAAAAAGTACTTTAGACATCAACAAGATGGATAAGTCCAATGCGCAGACATCATTTTTGTCCATTTTAAAAAGGTTGCAAGATCCCAATATAACTGACACAGTCAAAAACACCGCCAAGGCTGTTGTGCATCGTTGGTATATGGATAAAGCCTGGTTGCAAGAGAAACGTTCAGATCAGAACATGGTGCATCTTATCGAAGAGATAGAGGTGACACTTGGCGATTTCAACATTGAACATGATATTGAAACATTTATTTTAAACTACTACCTCTACAATGCTGAAAAGATCTTTGACTATAAAGAGAAGGTTATTGCCTTTATTCATGATGAAAAAGAGAAAGACAGAAAGATCATCTTTGCTGAACGTATTATCAGCAGACTGGTCGATATCACAGATCATGCAGAGGTAAAAGAGTTCTTATCAACCCTCTACGACACACTGAATGAGACATCGGAAGATTGGAGAGTCGATGGCCTGTTTATAATTTTTTGGCTTAAACACCCTGAACAGTTCCCTGAATCAATACTGCAAAAACTCACATCAACAACTGATGAGGACATAAGCCAGTTTATTGTCGACAAGTTTGGTGAGCTCTTTACCACAATCTATAATTTCCAGCTCAACACACTGCAGGTTGTCGCTAAGGGTGTTGCTATTGCCCAAAACAGCCAGAAGATCACACTCAGACACTATGCTATAGCACTTAGCAGTATCGGCATTGATGCAAAATTCAATAATAAAGAGATACTAAGTATTCTGAAGCTCTTGCCGTCCGTCACTGAAAGTGGCCATGTAGAAGAGTACATTCAACACGCTAAAGAGAACTCAGGTAAAAAAGAGTTCTCAGAAGAGGTCAAGATCTTCAATCAAGAGTTCCAGAAACTCTTTGATCAGGGTAAAGACTCAAAGATATTTACATTTGAAAATCAGACAAAAGAGAAAATACAAAATACAGAACTAGAGGCCAAGGCGGTCGCACAGTTTTTTAAAGCGCTGGTAAATGAAAAGCTGTTTGAGACGATATCTCAACTTAATGAGTATAAAAGCATTTGGGAATCAGTCATTACATACCTTGCAGAGCAGACCAAAGTAGACAGTGTCAAAGAGTATATTAACCATATGGTTCACTATCTTCAGGCTGCTGATCTTAATGATGCTGATATTGAAGAGCTCATCTCAAAACATCAGACAAAGATCACACAAAAGATAGGCTCCAAAAAATATTATGATGCTGTATTGGCACTCGAGGAGACCTTTGAAGAGTCAAGCAGTGACAGTAAAATATTCCAAAAACTCTTTTTTCTTCCTATACAGAAGATAAAAGAGCAAGAAGAGCTAGAAGCGCAAGAGCAACGTATTCAAAACGAGAAAGCTGAGAAGCTAAAAGACTTTAAAAACGAAAACTATAAAACAGTACTTATTCTTGCTAAAGCGGTAGCTCTTCAAAACAGTGCAGACACTATTACTTTAGAACATGTATCTGAAGCTACAAAATATCTGGTCATCAAAGATGAGGAGATCATCCAGCTGTTTGAAGATGCAGCTATCGAAATCAAAGAAGATAAAGTAATCGCCTCTGAAAAACTCTATCTAGAAGCCCTTGATGCTGATAGTATTAATTTTAGTGAAGAGGTCAAAATCTTTGTAGAGAAGATCAAGCAACACAACAGTAATCATCTTTATATTTTGTACCTTGGTAAACGAGTCTCTGCAAAAGATTGTCTACTATTGGCAAAATCTTTTGCTTATGATACAGAGAGTGAGTTCATCACCTTGACACACCTTTTAAAAGCAATCAACAGTTTCAATATTACGGACGAGACACTGCAAAAAGCAATGGCTGAGAAGGAAGAGATCGTACAAGTTGAAAATGTTGAAGAGAAGATAGCTGCAGCTATGACATTCTCTATAAAAAGCTTTGATCAAGAGTGTTTAGAAAGTCCCCAATATCTACTGTTAAAAAAGAATATAGATCAAATTATTGGAGAGTTCAAGGAGTAAACACTAAATTATTTACGTACTTTAGTGCGATACTAGAGATTTCGTGTCAAGCTAAAAATATATAATTGACATCACTCCTTCTAAACAACTTTCAAGGCTCTATAAATAACCATCGGGTTAAACCCAGACAGGTACAAAATGCTGTCCTGGATACCTTAAGAGAGTTTATTGGGATAAACCGGATAGATGCTGTCTCACTGGTTCAAGTCCAGTATTAGGCACCATTCATAAAACCCTATAATACAAAATTTCCAACTACTATCATAAAATTCAAAAACCATATCTTATCGTCTTATATTCCCTACTATGAAGTGTTTTAGCAATTAACATAATGCGGGCTCGCTTGACGCTTGAGCTTTTAATGCAAAAAACACTATACAAAATATGAAAGTTCGATATGCTTTGGTAATATTAGATAGACATAATAATAAAAGGACAGCTATGCAAGTTGATATACTTATTTCGAATGTCAAACATGATCTTATCGCAGAGATCAACAGCTATTTAAAAGACGGGTGGGAACTAAGAGGTGAACTGATCGTTACCGCTTACCCCGAATATGAGGAAGAGCAGTTTCAATACACGCAGATGATGACCAAGAGAGCATAAGTGCTTTTAACTATCTAAAGCTTTTTTACCAGCATCAGAAGCGCACCGGTTGAGCAGACGCAAGCATGACTCATAATAGAGGGTAATATTTCACTCTATCTCAGATAAAACGCTCAACGATGTAATCAGTCGATTCTTTGCTTCAAATCATCCTTTACAATTTACTCCCAAACGGTTTAACCATCAAGATCAACTTCGGCAGCAGCAGTAGGTCAGCGACGATGGCCATGAACATTGTCAGTACGGTCAGCAGTCCAAAATAGATGGTTGGAATAAAGGCTGAAAGCACCAAGATCAGAAACCCTATCATGATAGCGGCGGATGTGTAGGTCATTGCATAACCGATGCTCTCATGTGAGCGGTGCATCGCGGCAATGTAATCCTGGTCTTTTGCAAATTCGATTTTGTAGCGGTAGATGTAGTGGATGGTGTCATCAACCGCTATACCGACACTGATAGCTGCGATGGTGATGGTCATCATGTCCAGTGGGATACCATTCCAACCCATAAAGCCGAAGATCACACTGATAGGTATGAGGTTTGCTATCATGGCGATAATGGCGACTTTTAACGATCTAAACAGTACAAAAAACATAACAGAGAGCAGCAAGACCATGATGCCGAGTGTGAGGATCTGGGAGCTGTAGAGGCTTTGGAGCATGTTGTTGTACAGGACCATAATATTGGAGAGGTGGACATTTTGCTCTGGTATCCCGACCTTAGTAACAAGATCACTTTTAATTCTTTTTAGGAGCTCATCACGTCTAAGCTCTTCGTTTGAGTCGATGATGCGTAGAGAAAATCGGGTCTGGTTGTTTTCAATGCTGATGTATGGGTTGAGAATGATACTGCGGAACTCTTCTGGCAGTTCATTATAGAGCAGAGCCAATTGAAAGTTGTCCATACACTTGCTCTCATTAAAACTTCGCCCAAGTTCAAGCATTGTCCCAAGAGAGAGGACTTTACCAACTTCGGGAACACTCTCCAAATAGTTGTGGACCTTCCGAACCGTCTTCATCTTTTCGGCTGTAAACCAGTACTGCGCTTCATTTTCAGAGGCGCTCAACTCCTCTTCAAAATCATCAAACTCGGAGAACTCATCATCTGATGGTTGACTCTCTTGCACTGGCGCTGTTTTTGCCTCTGGCGGAAAATCGATGATGATATCCAGCGGGGTTGTTCCACCGAGTTTTTGATCTATGACCGCCATCCCCTGATAGATCTCAGTGGAGGGTTTAAAGTAGTTGATAAAACTGTTTTCGACCATCAGTTTAGAGGCACCGGAAAGACTAAACAGAACAATGGCAAGACTAATAGCAATGATCAGTTTTCCGTAACGCTCTGTTATGGTGGCAAAAAGTTTTGTCAGCGAGAATTTGGACTCAAAAAAGGTGTAGGGTCTGTATTTTGGCATCATTATCACAATAGCCGGGAAGATAAGATAGGTCAGAAGCAGGGACACAGCAATCCCGACACTCATCATCAGACCAAGGTTTATGACAGGCAAAATGTTTGAAAAGATCAGTGAGGTAAAGCCGGCTATGGTTGTAATAACGGCAAAAAAGGTCGGTTTTGCCATGGATGTCACCGTACTAAGTACCAGTTCGTGCTGCGTGGCGTTACTTTCTTGGATCGCTAGTTCTCTGTAGCGTACAATGAGGTGAATAATGATCGACATCGTGATAATAAGCTGCAAGGAGACAAAGTTAGAGGAGATAACGGTCACTTCCCAGCCAAACATACCGAGTAGACCGATCGTTGAGATGATAGAAACAGTTACTATCATCACCGGGAGCAATACCCAATGCAGCTCTCTGAACAACACCCATAGGACTAGAATCAAAAGAAACAGGACGATGATACCGTAGGTTTTAAGATCTTGTTTGACATAGGTGATCATGTCATCAGAGATCATACTCGCTCCCCCTAAAAAGAGAGCCGCATGAGTGCGGTAACCATCCATTACAGCGCGAATATCTTCAATGTTTTTATGTTCAACCATTCGAAGCATATCTCTGTGAAGTTTAAATGTTTTAGACACACTCCGCAGTTCGACTTTTTCAGCACTGCTAATTGTCTTATCTCTCTTTTTTTGTCGTAGGGCATCTCTCTTTTTCAGCAGGTCACGGTACTGAGCATCTATTTTGAGGTTGACCATCAGTGCAGTTGTCTTAAAGTCCTCGCTGACAAGGTTGTTTCTATAGAGGGGACTGTTGAGCAGCTCATGCTTTGCCATTGTTTGATTGATGTCAGGCGATTCAAGTGTCGGGATGTTCTCTAACATCTCTTTGAGAGGTTTAGCGGGGCTCTGCATCAAGGGTACGTTCAGAAGGGAGGTGACAGACTCCACACCCGGCAGTTTGGTCAGCTCGTCACTAAGCGCTTTGATCTCTTTGCGTGTCTTATCTGAGAGAAGGTCATCTTCAGGGGTATAGGCGATGACAAGAAGGTCTGGGGTCTGGTACCGCTCACTTATAAGACGTGTAAACTGGAGGTCTTTGTCATTTTCCAACAGCAGCGTCTCTGCCGATGCATCGACCTCCATTTTGAATGCCTGTGTGCCGAGAAAGGCCACCACAAGAAAGAGAAGTAGCAGTACACTTTTTGGGTACTTGAGTATCAGCTCGCTGTAAAATCGTTTTAGCATCTAGACACCTCTGATCTCATGATTCAGATATTTCCAGCTTCTCTATCAGTGTTGCAAAAGAGCCCTCTTTCAAAATACCGGCAAACTGCGTACGGTAGGTCTGAATAATGCTCACACCCAAGATATCGACATCATAGATCAGCCAGCCTCTCTCTTTCGACTTGTAGAATTTATAGAGAATGTCCCTTCTCTCATTTTTACGTATAAGGTGGGTTGCTAGATGGATCCTGCTTTTGACTTGAACGGCATCATCGATGATGACAACCTCATCGGTGTAGAGGTCAAGCTTGCTCATATAAGACTGTTTGACACGCTCTTCAAAAAGCTCGCTAAAGGTCTTTCGCTCTTCGGGAGTGAGCTTTTTCCATTGTTCTTTACCAAGACTCAGACGCCCCATCAAACCAAAGTCAAAAAGTGGTTTGATAATAACCTCAACCTGACTATTACGTGCCTCTTTGGCAAGGCTCTTATCCTGGATCAAGCTTGTTATCTCGCCAATCGTCTTTGTCATCGAGGCTTTAATATCTGTTTTGTCATCTGCCATAAGCGGCTGCGTAAAGCCTATAAAAGCAAGCAGTGTAAGAATAGTTAAAAAACTGTTATATCGCACGATTATTCCTCAATCTGTTTTTGTCGGTTCTGCTCATACAGGTCACGTATAAAAGGGTAGAGGTCCAGTGCATCCTGACGGACATTGTCATACTCTTTGGTATACAGTGACATGTTATTAAACTCTTTATAGGTTATGACGGCCCACCCTTGATACGTGTTCTGAACAAGATTATATTTACGCACATCCACATAATAGATCGGATTGACATAAAAATCGATAAAATCCCCGCTCAGGTCACGCAAGTTTGTCGGTCCAAAAAAGGGCAGTACTATGTGAAATCCGCCGCCGACACCATAATGTCCAAGCGTCTGTCCAAAATCTTCTTGATGCGGTTCAAACCCAAACCAGCTTCTTGCAGGGTCAAACAGACCCAAAACGCCCAGTGTCGAGTTGACCACAAAACGAAGGGTCTCTGTCCCGGTGTTTTTAAACTTCAGCTGAAAGATGTTGTTGACAACACTAACCGGATAATAGAGGTTTTCAAAAAAGTTGTTCACAGAGACCCGAGCTTGTTCCGGTATGTAGTTGTATCCTTTGAACAGAACAGGGTCGAGTACGTAGACATAAAGGCCATCATTAAAACTGGTCATAACACGATTATAGCCGCTTAACGGGTCAAAGAGCTCTTCCGCAGCGTCTGCTGAAAACTCATCGCTAAACTCATTGTCATCAAACTCTTCATCTACGAAACCGTCCTCAAAACTCTCTTCTTCACTCTCAACCGAAGTGGTATTACTGTCAGAGGCATACTGCTGTGTGCTATTTTGAATATTTGGACCGGAGGCAGTTACTGCCTGGGCAGATGTCACCGTTGCAGTCAGTAAAATAATAAGCAGAAAAAATTGCACCTTGACTCTACCCTCATATCACTATTTTTTACTATTATAGTATCAAACCATTAGCGCAATGTTAAGGGCGCTAAAGAATGTAACTATTCTATGCTACTTTACTCATAAAAACGTGAGGTTGCTCACCTTTTTTAGAAGGTAACCATTTATCTTATTTTACTCATAAAAACGTGAGGTTGCTCACCTTTTTATGAGATATCCTAGTTAGTCTCTTCTTTGTAATCAGCGTAACTGTTTTTAAGCAGTTTTAAAAATTTCTCAGCATTTCGTCCGCCTATGATCGATTCGATCATCTCACTGTTTTGTGAATTCAGGAAGTGAAAGACAGGGGACATCTCTACCCGTAACTCTTTTGGCAGACCTCTATCATTTGTGTATAGCTTGACAACAACATAGTTTTTCGTCAAATAGTCGACCACTCTCTTGTCCGTAAAAACCTCGTTGTTCATGTAATTACAGGCGTTGCAATTTAACATGTAGAGATAGAGCATCAAAGGCTTATCTTCCTTTTTTGCCTTCTTTAATGCGACGGTATAGTCCTCTTGCAT
>JBATWM010000042.1:0-11020 GCA_049672605.1 Sulfurimonadaceae bacterium | reverse complement strand
GGTAAAGCCTATTATGAGGGAACACTTGACCTCGAAAAAGCCTTGAAGGAAGTACAGTAGATGCAAGAATATTATCATGAACTGAAAATTACACCATCGGCTTACCTGGAGCTGTTCTCTGATTTTTTAGCGGACACGTTACCTGTAGGTTTTGAAGAGCGTGATGGCAGTTTCATCGTTCGCAGTGAAGATGAGTTAGAGACGATCTCTTGGGGCGTAGAGCAGTTTAAAGAGGCGCTTGAACAAGCGCTTCAGCAACCTATCGATGTCGAGATCGAACTTACAAAAGAGAAAAACAGTGACTGGGTCAAGAGCTACCAAGAGAGCATCACACCGATCGAGATCGGGCCGTTTTATATCCACCCGACTTGGAATGAAGCGAAAGAGGGGATGCTAAACATCGAATTAGACCCTGCATTGGCATTTGGAACGGGACATCATCCAACAACGGCAGCCTGCCTTGAAGCGATCGCTTCTGAGGTTAAAGCCGGCATGGAAGTGGCTGATATTGGTTGTGGAAGCGGTATCTTAGGAATCGCTGCAGCGAAGATGGGTGCTATAGTAGACGCCTGCGACACCGATCCTGTCTCTGTCGGAAACAGCCTTCAAAATGCTGAAGTCAATGGTGTAGAGTTTAGAGAGATCTGGGAAGGTTCAGCGCCAGCTACACAGAAGAAGTATGATGTTGTCATTGCCAATATTGTGGCTGATGTGCTTGTCTTTATCGCCTCTGATCTGAAACGTCTGCTTAAAGATGAAGGTACTTTGGTACTTTCAGGGATCTTAGACAAATATGAAGATAAAGTGCTAAAAGCATATGTTGACTGTAAAATCGAAAAACGTATTCAGCGCGAAGAGTGGGTAACACTCGTTGTAACAAAAAAAGGAAAATAAACAATATGAGCCAAAACAGTAATAAAGAGCCAAAAAACGATAATTTTTTTAACAAAAACCCTCTGATCACCTTTGCCATCTTTTCGGTTGTCGTCATCTTGATCTTTAAATCACTTATCGGCGAAAACGGGGGTGGTATAGGCGAGCAGTTTGGTGGACAAAGTGCGACTAAACATAAAGAGGTGAGCTATGCTGAACTTAAAGAACTGATCAAAAGTAAAGCAGTGTCAAAAGTCGATATTGGTCAAAGTTATATTCGTGCTAAAGGTGACGGTACCGTATATACGACACGTTTAGTTGCTAATGATACAACACTTGTTCCACTTCTTGATCAAGAGAAGATCGACTACAGCGGTTTTTCTGAGAGCAACTGGTTTACTGAGATGTTTGGCTGGTTATTTCCTTTCTTGATCATTATCGCGATCTGGATGTTTTTTGCGGGTCGTATGCAAAAGGGTATGGGCGGCGGTGTCCTGGGTATGGGCAGCTCCAAAAAGCTGGTCAACTCAGAGAAACCAAATACCAAGTTTGACGATGTTGCCGGCGCAGAAGAGGCCAAAGAAGAGGTACAAGAGATCGTTGAGTTTCTTAAACATCCTGGCCGTTATGTTGAACTTGGGGCGAAGATCCCTAAAGGGGTCTTGCTTGTCGGTGCCCCGGGTACCGGTAAGACACTTTTAGCAAAAGCGGTTGCAGGTGAGGCGGATGTTCCTTTCTTCTCTGTTTCTGGTTCAAGCTTTATCGAGATGTTCGTCGGTGTGGGTGCTGCACGTGTACGTGACCTTTTTGAACAGGCAAAAAAAGATGCACCTTCGATTATCTTCATCGATGAGATCGATGCCATCGGTAAAAGTCGTGCAGCCGGCGGTATGATGGGCGGTAATGATGAACGTGAACAGACACTCAACCAACTTCTTGCAGAGATGGATGGTTTTGGAACCGATACGCCGATCATTATCTTGGCGGCGACCAACCGTCCTGAAGTACTTGACCCGGCACTGATGCGTCCAGGTCGTTTTGACAGACAGGTCCTTGTAGATAAACCGGACTATGAAGGACGTATCGCGATTCTAAAAGTCCATGTTAGAGGTGTGAAGATGGACTCGGATGTTAAGATAGAGGAGATTGCTCGTCTAACGGCAGGTCTTGCCGGGGCTGACTTGGCGAATATCATTAATGAAGGTGCCCTTCTTGCCGGACGTAAAAGCCAAAAAACAGTGACGCAAGCTGACCTTCAAGAGGCAGTTGAACGCGCTATTGCCGGACTGAGCAAGAAAAATCGTCGTATCAATAAAAAAGAGCAGCGCATTGTCGCTTATCACGAATGTGGACATGCGCTTCTTGCTGAGACAACGAAGGGGGCGAAGAAAGTCTCCAAAGTCTCGATCGTTCCTCGTGGTCTTGCAGCCCTTGGCTACACACTTAACACACCGGAAGAGAACAAGTACCTGGCACAGAAATATGAGTTGCTTGCTGAAGTGGATGTACTTCTTGGTGGCCGCGCGGCAGAACAGGTCTTCATTGGTGAGGTCTCTACGGGTGCCAGCAATGACCTGGAGCGTGCAACGGATATTATCAAGTCGATGGTACAGGTCTATGGTATGAGTGACATTGCAGGTCTAATGGTTCTTGAAAAACAGCGTCAGTCTTTCCTTGGTGGCGGTATGAACGGTCAGCCTCGTGAGTACTCTGAGAAGATGGCGGAAGATATGGATCAACATATCAAAGCAACGTTAGAGAAGCATTATGATGCCGTTGTTGCCCGGTTAGAAGAGTACCGTGGTGCGATCGAGAAGATGGTTGAAGAGCTGTATAAAACAGAGAACATTTCAGGCGATCTTGTTCGCGAGGTGATCACGACTTTTGAAAAAGAGAACGGCATGGAGAGTAAGGTCGAGACAGATATAGCATCTGAAGATGAACGTGAGATCGCTGAAGATATGTCACAAGACCAAAAACATATCGATGAAAGCGATGATAAAGAGTCATGATGACCAACGACACGTTTATTATTGCAAAGGACGGATTTAAATGTATTGCAGCGACCGTTGCACTGATGCTTTTTCTGATAGTTGTCGATGCTGAGTTTTTAACATTTTTAAGTTTTTTATTGGTTATAGTGACCATCTGGATCTATCGTAACCCTGAGCGTACTATTCCATATCTTCAAGAAGACAGTATTGTCAGTGTTGCGGATGGTGTCGTTAAAAGTATTGAGACGGTCGAAGTTGACGAAGGTATTGATCTGTATAAGATCGTGATCAAAACAGGCTTCTTGGATACCGCGATACTGCGGGTGCCTTTTGCATGTGAGGTTCAAGAGACAGAGACAGTGCATGGTGCTCATCTCTCTTATTCTACCCCTTTAGCTTCTCAGCTGAACGAACAGAGTCATATCGTTTTTGGCAAAGATGACAAAGTGGTGAGTGTGACTCACACACTGCACTTAGCGTCAGTGGGTATAAAAAACCGTTTGAATCCAAAAAATCCCGTTATGCAAGGGATGCGTTATGGTCTGATGGTCAAAGGTGAGAGCACTGTTTCCCTACCGGCCAATTCTCGTATAGCGGTGAAAGTGGGTGACAACGTTCGTGCAGGCGAGACCCTTCTGGGGTTCTTTTCGTAATTATGAAAAAGCAGCCCACACAACTCGCCTACCTTTTACCTAACTTCTTTACGGCGGCAAGTATCTTTGCCGGTATCTACAGCATTATATCTGCCGTTGAAGGCAACTTTGTATTAGCGGCATGGATGGTGTTACTCTCACTTATCTTTGATGGTTTAGATGGGCGTGTAGCGCGTATGACCAACACCTGCAGCCAGTTTGGAGTTGAATTTGACTCTTTAGCCGACATTGTCGCTTTTGGTGCGGCTCCCGCAATGCTTATCTACCTCTATGCAGGTCTGGATTTTGGACGTTTCGGTATTATGACGAGTGCGCTGTTTGTCATCTTTGGCGGTATTCGTCTTGCCCGTTTTAATGTGATGACAGGCGACACAGAACCTTCTGTCTTTATCGGGGTACCGATCCCGACTGCAGCGGTTTTTGTCTCTATCTTGGTACTTTTGTTTGAAGAGTACAGCTTCTTAGCGGAGTATAAACTGGTCATTTTGATCAGTGCCTTGGTTGTCGCGGTCTTGATGGTCAGTAACATCCGTTACCCCAGTTTCAAAAAAGTGGATATGGATAAAAAACATATGCGACGTGCCTTTGTTGCTATCGTTGCTGTGGCGATGTTTATCTTTATCTACCCGATTGAGGGATTTGCAATCTTCTTTACACTCTATATTTTGTATGGACCGGTTTTATCGTTAATACATCTATATAAACGTTCAAAGTTATTGAAGTAACAGAAAAGTTCCAGCTTCGGCGCATCTTGCACTGAAGTTCACCTCTCAATGCACATCAGTGCGCTTTCGGATTCACTTCAGTACAATTTACACCAAATCTTAAACTTTTAATTGGGGTGAAGATGAGCTGGGCCTGCGTATCGCCATCTTTTTATAAGCTCTTCAGTCTTCCTTTTTCACGACTTAGCATTCAGTACCTCTATATATAGGGCTTTAGCCATGTGATCTATATTTGGATTTTATTGCGTCGAATAAGTTACTGGCAGAAGTGCCAGTAGGTTTCGAAGGTAGAGAGTTAGAATATCTAGCGGTTAGTAGTGCCGAAGGGAATTGCACTTTCTTCTTTACTGTTAGCTTTCTGCTTTGTGCACGCAAAGAAGATAAAAGGCTAAAGTCCTATGCAGGGAGGTACTAAATGCCGAGTCGTAAAACTGACATAACCTCTATCCAAATTTAATTTAAAAGAAGTCAGAAAAAGAGTGAAGTACAAAAAGTACTTGACGTAAGGCTGAAGCGCAGCAGGAATCGAAACAGTCCCATCTTCATTTTCAGAGAAACTAGGCGTTTAAACCAGTTTGAACACGTGTTAAAGGTGCTTCTGCAAGACAGAAAGTATGCTAACACTTCCATCCTCGTTTTGAAAGTTCTCCATAATAGCGACACTAGTACGGCCGACAGCTAAAGATGAACCGTTTAGTGTATGTAGAAGTATGTTTTTCGTGTCGATCTTAGAGCAGATCTTTGCACGGCGAGCTTGGAAGTCACGTGTGTTAGAGACTGATGAGATCTCGCGGTAGCTGTTTTGGCCAGGTAACCACACGCCTTGAAGAATATGATTCATTGGAGTAGGGCAAAGTATTGGTTTACAATGGGTTAGAACAGATGTTCAGGCAGTATATGGGCAGTTTAGTTGGTGAATTATTGTTTTTTTTATAAAAACTATGTATTATAATCTTTAAGAAATCTTATTTAATATATTATACTAAAAAAATTAATACTTAATCCCAGGCAAATAATGACAACTCTTTTAAAAAGAATAACAACATATGAAAACTGGCAAGATTTAAAAATAAATCTTATAGAAACCTTACCAGATACAAAACAAAAAGTTGAAATTTTTGAATTAATAACAAAGTACTATTTATTAATTAATCCAACATATAGAACAAAACTGAAAGAAGTTTTGTCACTAAATGAGGTGCCGACCGATATTAGAGAATATTTAAACTTACCTATTGATTATGAGGGAATAAATTTAATAGCGAGAACGAATGATAATGAATATTGGGTCGTACAATGTAAGTACCTTGGAAATGAAGACACATCAATTACGCATGAGTATATATCTGCTTTTTTAGATGTTGCAAATAATATATGTAAAAATATATCTAAGAAATTAGTCTGTGTAACAGCAGATAGACAGACGCATAAGTTTGAAAAACTATACGATGACAGTGTTACTTTTTTATTGGATAATATTTGGAATAGTTTAGACAATAACTTCTTTGTTCAACTAAATAATATACTAGAAAATAAGACAATAGAACTTACTCCATTTAAACCAAAAGAGCATCAAGAAAGAGCTATAAAGAATGGAATGAAAGATTGGCTTGGTACATCAAGTGACTTGAAATATTTACCTTTTGAAGAAGCTAGGGATTTTACTAGAGGATTAGGTTTAAAAACAACAAGAGAATGGCAACTATATTGTATTGGAAAAAATAAAAAACTAGGGCTAAAACCAAATAATATACCAAGAAGTCCAGAACAAGTTTATAGAAGAGATGGCTGGATAAATTATAAAGATTGGTTAAAAAAAGATAGAGGCTTTAGAGCGTTTGACGAAGCAAAAGAATTCGTAAAAACTTTAAATTTACAACATAGAGATGAGTGGCAACAGTATTGCATAGGAAAAATTTCAGGATTACCTCCTAAACCAGAGGATATACCAAGAGATCCAGACTTAAGACATAGAAAAGATTGGGTTAATTGGAATGATTGGCTTACTGGAGATAGTGGTAAAATTCAAGGTAAATGGAGAGACTTTGAAGAAGCTCGAGAATTTGTACGAAGTCTAGGATTAAATGGAAGTGCTGAATGGAGAGAATATTGTAAAGGTAATATAAAAGGATTACCTCCTAAACCAGATGATATTCCTGTTAGTCCTGACCAAGAAAATTGTTACAAGCATAAAGGTTGGAAAGGTTTTGGTGATTGGGTTGGAAATGGAAGAAAACGAAGAGCTCCCGGAACCGACATAAATGAAGATAGCACGTGGCTATCTTACGAAAAAGCTAAAGATTTTGTACACAGTTTAAAATTGACAGCTATCAATGATTGGCAAAAATATGTTGATGGAGATTTTGAGAATTTACCAAAAAAACCTCACAATATACCAAGTAGTGCTTATTATGTTTATAGAGATAATGGGTGGACAGGTTGGATGGATTGGCTTGGATATAGTCTGAATACAAAGTCAAGGGTTAAAAATGCTTTACCTTTTGAAGAAGCTCGTGAGTTCATACGAAGCTTAGGGCTTAAAAATACTAATGAATGGGAAGAATATAAGAGGGGTAAGCTAGAACATCTAGCAGTGATACCAAACAATATACCTAAAGCACCAAGCTATTATTATAAAAACGATGGTTGGAATGGAATGCTTGATTGGTTGGGTGTAGAATAAGAATATTACTTTAGTAAGTTACTTTAAACTTAGACACCGTTCAATCACAGGCAGGTAATAGACAGTCAATAGCGCACAAGGCACTTACTTGATGTAAGGCTTGAGCGCGGCAGGGATCGAGACACTTCCGTCTTCATTTTGAAAGTTCTCCATAAGTGCCACGATAGTACGGCCAACAGCTAAAGATGAACCATTAAGTGTATGAAGCAAAGTGTTTTTCTTGTCGATCTTAGAACGTATCTTTGCACGGCGAGCTTGGAAGTCTCTTGTGTTAGAGACAGAAGAGATCTCTCTATAGGCGTTTTGGCCAGGTAACCACACTTCAAGATCTATTGTTTTTGCGGCACTGAAACCAAGATCACCTGTACAGAGTGTAACAAGACGGTGAGGCAGTTCTAGAGCTGTTAAAAGATCAGAAGCACAGCTTACCATCTCTTCGAAGATAGCATCACTCTCAGATGGCTTGGAAATGGCTACAAGCTCAACTTTATGGAACTGGTGTTGACGGATAATTCCGCGTGTGTCACGTCCTGCTGCACCTGCTTCTTTACGAAAACATGAGGTGTAGCCTGTCATCTTGATAGGGAGTTCACTTTCGGGGATAATCTCGTCTTGGAAGAGGTTTGTCAGTGGTACTTCTGCCGTTGGAATGAGAAAAAGATCGTCATTCTCCATCTTATATAAGTCATCTTCAAACTTCGGCAGCTGTCCTGTCCCCTCCAGGGCACGGCGGTTGACAAGTTGTGGAACAGAGACTTCGGTAAAACCTCTCTCACGGTTAAAGTCAAGCATAAAGTTGATCAGTGCTCTCTCTACTCTTGCACCCATGTCAAAAGCAACTGAGAAGCGGCTTTTTGCCACTTTGACGCCACGTTCAAAATCGATCCAACCCGTTGTTTCCGCCAGTTCCCAGTGCTCTTTTGGTGTGAAAGAGAATTCACGAGGAGTAAGGACCTTTTTGATCTCTACATTGTCCTCTTCATCTTCGCCATCTGGAACATCACTGTCCGGCATGTTTGGAACAGCCATAATGAGCGTTGTGAGCGCCTCTTCAGCCTCTCGTTGTCTCTCTTGGACCTCTGTTACAACGATCTTGTTCGCATCGACTTTTGCTTTAAGCTCAGCAATGTCTTTACCTTCGCGTTTATAAACGCCAAAAAGTTTACTCATCGCATTTTGGTCTGCTTGGGCACCTTCAAATGCTGCTTTTGCTTTTTTTAGAGCTTCATTTTTTGCTTTGACAGATTCGATTATCTCAAGTGTCACACCTTTGCGCTGAAGCTGGCTGCTAACATGGTCAAAGTCTTTTTGAAGAAGTTTAAGATCGATCATAGAGTTCCTTGGAGGTATTGTAAACTCGGAAGAAAAGAGTGTTTTTTCAGAGCTTTCAAACAGTTGGCGAATTATAGCAAATTATATGTAATTATAAAGAGGGAGAACTCGAGCTATTTACTGCTCTTCTTCTTCAATGACGCACTCTTTAAGAAAAGTAAATTGGTAGATGTCAACAGCTTCGTCGTCATCTGCACTGCTTATTGACGCCGTTGAACCTGTTGAGATGACAGTGATGTCAACACGATCGTCTTCTTGGATGCCTCTTGCCCGTAGTAAATAATAATTCTCGCCATCATCACCGTAGATGATAAAACTTTGGCGGCCGACTGGAGCAGACGCTCTGCCGGTAATATGGAATCTTCTGTCTCTCTTTTTAATATTTGAACGTGTCGGGACACTACCGCACGCTTTAACCATTTTGGCCATTTGCTCAGTTCGTACTCTTTTCTCCTCTGAAGCTAAACGTTGCTGCTCTTTAGTTAGCAGTCTATTAACACGTTGGAGATCTTTGTCTACATTTTTTGTACCTAAAGAAGAAGCTCTAGCATAAAAGGTGTAGGCCAGTTTATAATCTCTCTCTACCCCAGCTCCCTCTTCTGACATCTTCGCACGCAGATAAAATGAGTTGGCGCTCTCTGATTGTGCCAGCTGTTTAAAGGCACTCTCAAAAAGTTTTAGATCGTAAAAGTAGGTTCCTAGATAGTCAGAAGCCTGAGTGTAGTTGTTTTGTGAGGCCTGTTGCAACAGGTCAATGGCCTCATCGGTTTTTCTCTCTTTCATCAAGATAAGCGCGTAGCTGTACTGTGCATGGGCATAACCGTTGGATGCTGATTTTTGCAGCCAAGAGAGGGCTCTGCTTTTATCTTTATCCAAGAACAAGAGGTAGAGTTGGTATTGCGCTTTTGAATTATTCTCTGCAGCGGATTTAAGATACCACTGCAGTGCAAGCTCATTTTGTCCATCTGCCTCATAAAGGCGGCCAAGGTTTAAATAAGAGGCTTTTACACCACCGTCAACGGCTTGATTGTGCCAGTGAAGAGCTTTTTCAGGGTTGCTGTTTTCATACAAAAGCCCAGTCGAACGAGCTGCTTGTGCATTACCCAAGTTGGCTGCCTCTTCAAACAGTGCTAAGGCTCTATCGGTCTTGCCCTGTTTAAGAGTGTGCTCTCCTTTTAGCATCAGCTGCTCACTCTCTTTATATTGGTAATCGAGAAAGAGGGTGTTATTATCAAACTGAGGTGCTTTACTTTTCATGTAATCATAATATGGGGCTATAAAGCTGTTGCCAGGAAATGCAATACCTTTTGCAAAGGCTACAACGTTGTCTTTTTTAATAGCTGCAAGGGTTGCCTCTTTGACAGCTTCAGAGAGTTTGTCATATTGATGTTTTACTTTAAGGCGCTCACGTGCATAGAGTGTCTCTTTTTGAAGCGCTTCACCTTTTTTAAGCTTTTTACTTTCCAGCTCATGGGCTGTGCTGTTCGCTTTCTCAAGTCGCTTTATAAATTGGTCACACTCTTTTTCTACGGCACTGTTGAACTCACTCTTGCCATCCAAAAAGTCACTACACTGCTGCTTAGCAGTTGTGTAGTGACTCAGTTTTGGGACAAGCGCTACATCGGGTGCTGAACCGCAGCCGGTGAGGAGTATAAATATACTCAGGCTGATAAGATAAAAACGCATCGTTCCCCTTTATTTTTTAGAACAGTTTTTTTGAGTATGAAATTGGTAGATGGCTTGGAGTGTTCCGGTATCACTGCTTATAGTGATAGCTTTTCCCGTTGCTTTTGCTCTTATATCGACATGATCATAGGAGTTGATCTTAGATGCCATCTCTGGATCAATTATATAGTAGAGTCTCTCATCTTCGCCATAAACAATAAAACCATTAGCCTCTTTGATAGGTTTGACACCAACACCGATGATGTGAATCTTTCTATTTTCGATCGCAATATTTTTACTGCTGGCGATCTGGCCACAAGCCTTAACAGACTCTTTTACTCTTTGCGCCTCTTTTTTGTCAACGTATTTAGCGGCTTGACGCTCTTTTTTTGTCATTGTTTTTTGAAGACGTTTCATGTCGGAGACATAGTTGTCATGTGCAAGTTCATGCGCTTTTTTGTAGTGGCGATAGGCCAGGAAACTATTTTTCTCGACAACAAGGCCATTTTCATACATCGCTGCCAGCATATAGTTGGCTTCACCTTTCTCTTTCGCTTTAATAAGCAGAGGGTAGGCTTTGTCATAAGATTCTTGCTCGTAATAAAGTTTGCCTAAGAAAAGGTTAGTGTCACTGATACCATTGGCATTTGCTTTTTCCAGCCAGAGTTGCGCCTCTTCACTTTTTTTCTGTTTAAGCAGTTGAAGTCCATAAATATATTGTGCTTGAGGGTAGTTGTTCTCAGCAGAACGTGCTAACCACTTTTGCGCCTCTTCACGGGCCTTGAGGCTTTTTGATTTTGCATCCATCTTGAAGAGTCTGTATTGGGCTAAAGCATTGTTGTCTTTGGCCGCACTCAGGTACCACTCTCTTGCTTTGTTCGGCAGTTTGATACGAAGGTATAGTCTGGCTAGATTGACCTTGGAGAGATCGACACCTTCTGCAAGCGCTTTGTTATGCCAAGTGATCGCCTTTTTGATCTGCTTCTCCTCATAGATGATCCCCACTAAGTAGGCAGCTTCAGCACTATTGGCATCAGATGCTGTTTTAAAAGCATTCAAGGCAGCCCGTTTGTCACCCTTGTTCATGGCTTTAAG
>JBATWM010000041.1:0-15061 GCA_049672605.1 Sulfurimonadaceae bacterium | reverse complement strand
TCAAACGAGCGGCTGACAATGGTCACGTACTCAACCTCTAATGGTTCTAAGATCCCAAGCATCTCATCTCTGATCTTAGTGGCCCCCAGTTCGCCTTTCATAACTAACTGTGTTGCGATGCGCAGTGACTTGATGATCTTGAGTGATTCAGTACGTTCTTCCTCGCTCAAATAAGCATTTCTGGAACTCATCGCCAAACCATCTTTCTCTCGTACAGTATCCATAGCAACGATCTCGACATTCATAAACAAGTTAGCGACCATTGTCTCGATGAGCATCAACTGCTGCGCATCTTTTTTACCAAAGTAGGCACGTGTCGGATTGACGATGTTGAGCAGTTTATTGACCACCGTTAAGACACCTGAGAAGTGTCCAGGGCGGGAAGTGCCTTCCATGATGTAGCCTCTGACATTTGGGGCATTGAGGCTCACTTCATCACTGCCGTACATCGAAGTGGCATCGGGATAAAAAAGGTAGTCTGCGCCACTGAGTTCACACACCTTTTTGTCCGCTTCCTCTTTTCGAGGATAGGCGTCGAGGTCTTCACCTTCTAAAAACTGTGTCGGATTGACAAAGATGGAGACAACGACGATATCGTTGGCTTTTTTTGCAGCAGCGATCAGCGTTCGGTGACCTAGGTGCAGAGCACCCATCGTTGGTACAAAACCGATACTTCCATGCTCCTCTTTGAGCATTTTTTGCAATGCTAATGGAGAATTGACAACCCTCATCTTTTAAGCCCTTATACAATATAATTGAGTTCTATAAATGCAATTATATCAAGAAATATTGGACAATCTATGGACCATTACGAATACGGTGAACTACTAAAAACCTTAACAATCAAAATGGACAACATCGCCGGTGTTGTCCAACCAGAAAAAATCGAAGCGAGCCTCAAAGAGATCGAGGCGCTTGAAAATTCTGACGGCTTTTGGAATGATGCGGCGAATGCAGCGAACGTGCAAAAAGAGAAGACCCAACTGGAGCGTAAACTCGAGAGGTATAACGTTGCTCTCAATGCCCTGACTGACGCAGCAGAACTCTACGAAATGGGTAAAGAAGAGGGTGACGAAGAGACCATTGAGATGTTGTTTTCCGAGGCGGACTCTCTAGATGAGCAGGTCAAAAGCATGGAAGTCTCTATGCTGCTAAGCGGCCCGCAAGATTCTAATAATGCTATCGTCTCTATTCATCCGGGTGCCGGCGGAACAGAGTCTCAAGACTGGGCGGCGATGCTGCTTCGCATGTACACCCGTTGGGCTGAACGCCACGACTTTAAGATCGAGAAGATGGATTATCAAAGCGGTGACGAAGCCGGTATTAAAGATGCGACGATCATCATCCGCGGCGAGAATGCCTACGGCTACCTCAAAGTCGAAAACGGCATCCACCGTTTAGTACGTATCAGCCCTTTTGACTCCAATGCCAAACGTCACACCTCTTTTGCTTCAGTGATGGTCTCACCTGAGATCGATGATGACATCGACATTGTTATCGAAGACAAAGACATTCGCATTGACACCTACCGTGCTTCGGGTGCCGGTGGGCAGCATGTCAATAAGACCGAATCAGCTATTCGTATTACCCACATCAAAACCGGTGTCGTTGTACAGTGCCAAAACGACCGTTCACAGCACAAAAACAAAGCGGCTGCGATGAAGATGCTTAAGTCGCGTCTTTATGAGTATGAGATGGCGCTCAAACAAGCTGAGATCGACGGCGTTGAAAAGAGTGAGATCGGTTGGGGACATCAGATCCGCTCTTATGTCATGCAGCCATACCAGCAGGTCAAGGACACCCGTTCTAATGAAGCTTACTCGCAAGTAACGGCCATATTGGATGGCGACATCGACAAGATGCTTGAGGGCGTTCTCATTGCACAGAGTCGCGGTTAAAAAATACTGCGCTCTTTTCTTACAGTAAATCTTTTAACTCACTTTTAACTCTCCTATGGCACCATTCGCCTATGAATCATCTGTTAAAAGAGTGTGCACTCTCTGAAGAGTGCTCTTATATTCCAGGACTTAATCAGACTACCCACTATAAGATCATTCAAGAGTGCGATATAGACTATAATGCCCATCTTATCGAGCGGGGCTGGCGTCGTTTTGGCAACATGTATTTCCGTCCGATGTGTGAGGGTTGTTCTGCCTGCGAAAGTATTAAGATCGATGTTAACAACTACGACTTTTCCAAGTCGGAACGCCGTGTCATCAAAAAAAATGCCCACATCAAAACCGTACTGCGTCGACCGACTGCCTCACATTCGCATATAGCACTCTTTGAAAAGTATCATGACTTTATGCACGACAAACGCGGCTGGGACAAACAGTCTATCAACATCAAAAACTACTACATGTCATTTGTCAACGGCTATAATGAATTTGGCTATGAAGTGCTCTATTTTGATGAGGAGAAGCTTATTGCCATCGACCTTATCGATATACTGCCCAACGGCATCTCGTCCATCTACTTCTATTATGATCCTGACTACAACCATCTATCACTCGGAAAGTTCTCGATGCTTCGTCAGATCAGTTATGCAAAGGCAAACCATCTTGATTGGATCTATATGGGGTACTATGTAAAAGAGTGCCAGAGTCTTGCCTATAAAAGTGATTATAAACCGTATTTGACCTTAGAGGGGAGTCCTAAAGAGGGTGAGAGCCCTCTATGGTTTGAGAATAGAGAGGTCTAGTTACTGCTGCTTACTCAATACCTAACTCTTTTTTCTGCTCATTTAACACTTTTTTCTTTTGGCGCGCTGTCTCTTCTTTAACCGACTTTTCCAGTGCATCATTTTTTGCTTTCTCTGTAGCCCGCATACGTTTAACAAGTGCTTCGTTTTCGCGGACTTCTCTTTGAGCAGCAGAATGTGTTGTACTGTTGTCGTCTTTTTGGTTCTCAATGTGCTTGGCGTACATAACATCTAGTGAAGAGAGATTTTGATCTTCTCCAAACTCTTCGTAATAGCGTACTAGCTCATCTTTATAGTCTTCAGCATCGATCACACCACAGTTGAGCATCCCATTGATCGTTTCACTGTCTTCATCACTCATCGCCTCTTTAAAACGAGTACGACTGTCAGCGATGATAGCATCATGTTCTGTTGAGAGTTGACGAAGTGCTTTAAGATACTCTTTTCCATCAACAGACGCATCTTTAGCATCTTCAGCATTTTGTGCATCCATAGCAAAACCCATTTTTTTCGTTTCATTGGCTGAAGCGATATACGCATCAATAGCCGTTCGAAACTCTTGCATCGATGCCATCTCTTTGAGATTTTCAAATTTAGCAACATCATTATAGATGACATCACCAAGTGCTGCAAATGACTTTGGGTTTTGTGCAAAGAGAGAGAGTGACAGAGTAAGTAATAAAAGATATTTTTTCATTGTTCAACCTAAAACATAATTAAATCATATTCTACAGTCAAATTACTAAAAGGTATATTGAAGTATAAATAGCTGATTAGAAAAAATGGTTGCATTGATTTTAGATAGAGGTATTAGGAGTTTTGAAAGTTAGAATGTTCTTGGCTGAAAGCCAAGAACATTGACTCCGAAGAGTCGATAAGTGGAAGGGACTAGCCGTTACGTTTTTTCTGAATCTCTTCAGCAACGTTACGCGGAACTTCTTCGTAGTGATCGAATTCCATAGAGTATGTTGCACGACCTTGAGTCGCTGAACGAAGGTCAGTCGAGTAACCGAACATCTCAGCAAGTGGAACGAAAGCATCAACAATTTTGTTACCTGAGCGGTCACTCATATTGCTGACTTGTCCACGACGACGGTTAAGGTCACCGATAACGTCACCCATGTAATCTTCAGGAACTTCAACTTCAACTTTCATCATTGGCTCTAAGATAGCTGGTCTAGCTTTTCTACAACCCTCTTTGAATCCCATTGCTGCAGCAAGTTTAAATGCCATCTCATTCGAGTCAACATCGTGGTATGAACCATCATAAAGTGTAACATCAATATCTTCCATCGGGTAACCGGCAAGAACACCGTTAGCCATAGACTCTTTACACCCTTTTTCAACTGCAGGAATATACTCTTTTGGAACACTTCCACCTTTGATATCGTTGTGGAAAACAAAACCTGTTCCAGCATCACCCGGCTTGATCGTAAGGTAAACGTGACCAAATGCACCACGACCACCAGATTGTTTCGCATACTTGTATTCTTGCTTGACTTGGTCTTTAATCGTTTCACGGTAAGAAACTTGTGGAGCACCGACCTCTGCATCGACTTTGAACTCACGGAACATACGGTCAACAAGGATCTCAAGGTGAAGCTCACCCATACCAGAGATAATAGTCTGGCCTGTCTCCTCGTCAGTATGAACACGGAAAGATGGATCTTCAGCCGCTAGTTTGCTTAGAGCGATACCCATTTTTTCCTGGTCCGCTTTAGTTTTTGGCTCAACTGCAACAGAGATAACCGGCTCTGGGAAGTCCATTCTCTCTAGTACAACTTTCTCTTCACCTGTACATAAAGTGTCACCAGTAGTAGTTGATTTAAGACCAACAACTGCACCGATCTCACCTGCATAGATCTCTTTAACTTCTTCACGTTTGATAGCATGCATTTTCACAATACGGCCGATTCTCTCTTTTTTGTCTTTAGTAGAGTTATGAACGAATGAACCTGCTTCTAATGAACCACGATAAACACGGATAAAAGTTAATACACCAACAAATGGATCTGTCATGATTTTGAATGCTAATGCTGCAAAATCACCCTCATCTGTTGATGGAACTGCTACTTCTACAGTCTCATCATCCATTAAAGTACCCATGATAGCTGCTGATTCAACAGGAGAAGGCAAGTAAGCAACAACAGCATCAAGTAGAGTTTGAATACCTTTGTTTTTAAATGCTGTACCACAAGTCATTGGAACGATTGCCATACCTATTGTAGCTTTTTTGATTGCTTCAGCGATCTCTTCGTTAGAAATTTCTTCGCCTTCTAAGAATTTTTCAGCAAAGTCATCATTACCATCAACTTCAGAGATAGATTCAAGCATCTTCTCTCTATATTCATCAGCTTTATCTTGTAAGTTAGCAGGAATATCTTCAACATGGTAGTTAGAACCCATAGCTGCATCTTTATCCCATACAATTGCTTTCATCTGAACAAGGTCAATAACACCGTCAAACAGATCTTCTGCACCGATTGGCAGTTGAATAGGCACTGGGTTACCTTTTAGACGGTCACGAATTTGACGTTCAACTTCATAGAAATCTGCACCAGTTCTGTCCATTTTATTAACAAAAACAATAGATGGAACTTTATAACGGTTTCTTTGTCTCCAAACTGTTTCTGATTGAGGTTGAACACCACCAACAGCACAGAATACTGAAACAGCACCATCAAGTACACGCATAGAACGCTCAACTTCAATAGTGAAGTCAACGTGGCCCGGAGTATCAATAATATTGATCTGTTTACCTTCCCACTCACAAGTCGTTGCAGCAGACGTAATTGTAATACCGCGCTCTTGCTCTTGTTCCATCCAGTCCATAGTAGCAGCACCATCATGAACCTCACCGATCTTGTGCTCTACACCTGTGTAGAATAAAATTCTCTCTGTAGCAGTCGTTTTACCAGCATCAATGTGCGCAGCAATACCGATGTTTCTTACATCATTTAATTTATGAGATCTAGCCATAATTGTTGTCCTATTGTTAGTATTAAAGTATTTAACCTCTTTTGTTCACAAAACGATTTTTATGCACAAAAGAGGTAATTAACATGATGTTGCCATCAACAGTTGTTTTTTTGAGTGCGGCTTCTGCACCTGAGCCTGAGTCAGACCCAGTGTTAACGTAGTCAAAGGAATTACTTCCTTTGGCGTTAGTTATGGATAGATTACCAGCGGTAGTGAGCAAATGCTTTATTTGCTTCAGCCATACGGTAAGTATCTTCTTTCTTCTTGAATGCAGAACCTTTGTCAGTTGCTGCCTCCATAAGCTCATTAGCTAAACGCTCAGCCATTGTACGCTCGTTACGCTTGCGCGCAGCGTCAATGATCCAACGTAGAGCCAAAGAGAGTTGACGTACAGGACGAACTTCTACTGGAACTTGGTATGTTGCCCCACCTACACGACGTGATTTAACTTCAATCACTGGTTTGATGTTGTCAATCGCTGCATTAAATACTTCTACACCTTTTGTCTCACCACGTGATGAGATAATGTCTAGTGCAGAGTACATAATTTTTTCAGCTGTACTTTTTTTACCATCAAGCATTACTTTGTTGATGAATTTTGTAACAATTTTACTTCCGTAAATTGGATCAGGCATGATCTCACGTACGGGTGCTTTTCTTCTTCTCATAAGAGTTCCTTCAATTTTAAAAATTTACTCAAAGACCTTTGTCTCTGTTTTTGTCTCCTACAAAAATACTCTCTTAAATCTCCTAAGAGTTTATAGAGTTATTGCGTAGTAAACGGACTGTTTGGTTACTGTTTAGGCTTCTTAGTTCCGTATTTAGAACGAGCTACAGTACGACCAGAAACACCAGCAGTATCAAGTGCACCACGAACGATGTGATACTTAACACCAGGTAAATCTTTTACACGACCACCACGTACTAGAACGATAGAGTGCTCTTGAAGGTTGTGACCCTCACCACCGATATACGAAATAACTTCGAATCCAGAAGTAAGACGGACTTTAGCTACTTTACGTAGAGCCGAGTTTGGTTTTTTTGGTGTAGTTGTGTAAACACGTGTACATACACCACGACGCTGAGGACAAGATACAAGTGCAGCAGATTTTGACTTCTTTACTTGACGCTTGCGCTCATTACGAATCAATTGGTTGATTGTAGGCATACAATTCCTTTATAAAAATAGGTTCCAGTAGATTACCCTCTAGGGAGTAATAAACGCGGGATTATACTAAAATCCGAATAAATAGTAGCTTTAACAATAGGGCTAGTTGTTTTTGGATTTAGAGATATGCAGTGTTACGAGTTACGAGTTATGAGTTATGAGTTACGAAAGATGGCGAAGTATATTCAAAATTATAGATAGAAGGTCATCCGTCACAGGTACTTCGTACAACTGCTTTGGTTTCGAGCCTAAAAAAGCCAAGAAATTGGCTTTTTCTTAACGTTTCTCAGGTGCAGATTGTGCAAAATGTTTGCCCGATAGCGCACTAGTGTGCGTAGAGTGGTAAACTTTTACGATGTGCCATTTAGTGCCACCCTGCATAGAGCTTTAGCTCCTTATGTGCGAGGTGTGCCGAAGCTACTACTTTGCCAGTTTGACTTCACCGAAGTGGTTGTAGATACTGTGACCCTCTTCCAGCCACGTATCTAGTCCGCCTTTCAGATATTTAACATTGCTATAACCCAGTTGACGTTGCATAACATCTGCCGCAATCGCAGCACTTTTACCTGCACGGCAATAGACAATGACCAAAGCTTTTTTGTTTGGAATAGCAGCACCTACATCAAACTCCAAAACACCGCGCGCGATCTCAATGTTCTCTTCAGCATCGAAGGTACCTTCCATACGCATATCTGCTTCACGTACATCAAGACCAATAAACTCTTCACCATCATCGATCATCTTCTGAAGTTCAATCGATGAAATCGACTTAGCATTCTTTTCTGCTGCTTTTACGAGCCCTTCACTAATAGCATCTCCTGCCATCAATGGAAACGTTAACGTAAGTCCTAAAATAGCCGTAGCCATTAGTTTGTGTAATTTCATCTTTTTCCTTTTATTCCTATTGGATTTTCAAACACCCAATATTTTCATTGCATTATAATTTGTTATGCATTAAGGTTTAGGCTGATGATAATAAAAAGTAGAAAGAGAATAAGTAATTGTGTAAAAAAGAAAAAGGAAAGTACCGATATTAATAATATGAGAGCAAAATTCTCATCTAAAAGAAGAGTCCCATCTACCCTTCAAGTGAAGGAAAAAAATGGAGCTAAGAAAGAAGCTTACGCCTCTTCGTCTTCGTTAAATTGGATCGTCTGATTTTTATAGATACCTGTTCCAACCGGAATCGTACGTCCGATAATAACATTCTCTTTAAGGTCAGTAAGATCATCGATCTTCGCTGATACAGCCGCTTCTGTAAGAACTTTAGTCGTATCTTGGAAAGATGCTGCAGAGATGATAGAATCTGCACTGACCGATGCACGTGTGATACCGACCAGGAATGGTTCAGCGATCGCAGGCTCACCACCGAGACGAAGAATTTTTGCATTCTCCTCTTGGAACTTCTTCTGAGAGATAAGATCGCCCGTAATGAACTTCGTGTCACCTGATGCAACGATCTTGATCTGGCGAAGCATCTGAGTAAAGATAACCTCGATGTGTTTATCGGCGATACTAACACCCTGTGAACGGTAAACCGACTGAACCTCTGTTACCAGGTAGTTGTACAGTGCTTTCGTTCCCATAATACGCAGGATCTCATGTGATGACATTTGACCTGTAGTCAACTGCTCACCCGCGTGAACAAAATCGCCAAGATTAACAAGTGCCTGCAGGTTTTTGTCTACAAAGTACTCTTTGATAATACCGTTTTCAGAAGCAATAATGATACGTTGCTTACCGCGTAGAGGTTTACCAAAGCTAACTACACCATCGATCTCAGCGATCAATGCGATCTCTTTAGGACGACGTGCTTCAAAAAGTTCAGATACACGTGGAAGACCCCCGGTAATATCTGATGATTTTTGAAGTGCTTTTGGTGTCTTAGCCAAGATATCTGCAACTTGTACATCTGCATTGTTCTGAACATAGATCGCTGTTTTAGAACCTACTGCATAACGGATGATCTCACCCTCAGTTGTTGCAAGCACGATAGTCGGCTTGTACTCAACTGGGTAGTGATCATTCACCATCAAACGTGTTTTACCAGTCAACTCGTCATACTGCTCACTTACCGTCGTACCAGGAATGATATCTTCGAATGTAACCGTACCGTTAGACTCCGAAATAATTGGATTAGAGTATGGATCCCATTCAGCAATAACAACTGACTCATCAGTCGCCGGGTGTGCCAATAGTGAGTCAGCTTCAACAACCGCATCATCATCAGCATCAACAACAGAACCACGTGCGATGTAGTGACGGATCGCTTCACGATCATCATTGTCAACAACAACAGCAAAAAGACCTTTTTCAGTTACCGTGTAACCTGTCTTGATCTCTTTGTAGCGCTCCAGGTAGTCACCTTTAAGCAAGAAGTACTTAACAGTACCGGCTTCTTTAGCTTTGATCTTCTGTGTGATCGGTGCACCGTCTTGAACAGTTATCTCAGATGCATATGGAATACGGTTAGGTACATTCCAGCCATCTTTGATCTTCTCAACAATAGACTCATCCGCTTCGATCACTGTGCCGCTCTCGTATGGAAGATAGAGTTTACCTTCGATCTTACCGCTAACACCTGCGATCTCTCCCGGTTTAGCTACTTCGTACTTACGTAGTGTGTAGCGAACCACGTTTTTACTGTCTTTAGTGTCTGTTACCGTTACCAAGATCTCATCATGGATTGTCTGAATGTCCAAAGTACCAGCAAACGGTGCTTTGATCTTAGGCTCAACAAGTAGTACTGCCGCATTACGGCGGTTGGCTACAATTGTTTTACCCTCTTTAGACTTGTAGGTCTTCATGTTGTAATAACGGATGAAACCTTCTCTGTCTGCAATAACCTGACGCTCTTGTTGTGTGCTAGACGCCGTACCACCAACGTGGAATGTACGAAGTGTCAGCTGTGTACCCGGCTCACCGATTGATTGTGCCGCAACAATACCAACCGCTTCACCGCGACGAACCATGTGACCTGTACCAAGGTTAAGACCGTAACAAAGTGCACAGATCCCACCCTCAGACTTACATGTCGTCGGTGTTCTGATGTGTGCAGATTTGATACCCGCTTCTGCCATCTTACCGGCAGAGATCTCGTCGATCAATGTACCCTCCGGATAGAGGATCTCGTTTGTGATCGGATCGATTGCATCTTCAGCAAGCACACGACCGTAAACACGATCTTCCAGTGGTTCGATCATGACGTTACCATCAGAGATATCAGTGATCTCAATACCTTCGTGCGTACCACAATCGTGTTCAACGACTTTAACGTTTTGTGCAACATCAACAAGCTTACGAGTAAGGTAACCCGCATTCGCTGTTTTAAGTGCCGTATCCGCAAGACCTTTACGCGCACCGTGAGTAGAAATAAAGTACTCAAGGACGTTTAGACCCTCTTTAAAGTTTGAGATAATCGGTGTCTCAATAATGTCACCGTTTGGTTTCGCCATAAGACCACGCATACCGGCTAGCTGACGGATCTGGGCAGCAGAACCACGCGCACCGGAGTCAGCCATCATGTGGATCGAGTTGAAACCGTCTTTGTCGTTTTGAACCAAGTCCATCATCTGACCCGCAACCGTGTTGTTCGTGTCTGACCAAACGTCAATAATCTTATTGTAGCGCTCTTGTTCCGTCAATAGACCTGCTTCGAACTGCTTCTGGATCTCAATTACTTTATTTTTAGACTGAACGATCAGCGCTTTTTTCTCATCAGGAATGATGATATCGGCAATAGAGATCGATACACCCGCTTCTGTCGCTTGTTTGAAACCAAGATCTTTAAGGCGGTCAAGGAAACCGGCTGTCACCGCAATACCACCATGTTTTTGAACATAATCAGCAATCGCATTGATGTTCTTTTTCTTCATTGTCTGGTTCCAAAGATCTACCGGAACGAATTCCGGAAGGATCTCTTTAAGCAGCATACGTCCGGCCGTAGTGTGGATCATACGACCATCTACTTTTGTACGTACTTTTGCATGGATGTCCAATGAACCTGACTCAAGCGCGATCTTGATCTCATCTACATTGGCAAAAAGTTTGTTAGAACCTTTAACACCGTTTTTCTCTAAAGAGATGTAGTAAAGACCAAGGACCATATCTTGTGACGGTGTCGCGATCGCTTTACCTGATGCCGGAAGCAAGATATTCATTGATGCAAGCATCAAAACTTTCGCTTCCGCGATTGCCTCTGTTGAAAGAGGAATGTGAACAGCCATCTGGTCACCATCGAAGTCGGCATTGAAGGCAGCACAGACAAGAGGGTGAAGCTGAATTGCTTTACCGTCGATCAATTTAGGGTGAAAGGCCTGAATTGAAAGCTTGTGCAGTGTCGGTGCACGGTTAAGCAAGATCGGGTAACCGTCAACGATCTCAGCAAGACACTCCCACACTTCGTTTGTTTCTGCCTCGATCATCTTCTTAGCAGCTTTTACCGTTGTTGCATAACCTTTGTCTTCCAGTTTTGCAATCAAATGCGGCTTGAAAAGCTCGATAGCCATCTTTTTCGGAAGACCACATTGGTCCATCTTAAGTGTTGGTCCGACAACGATAACAGAACGTCCTGAGAAGTCAACACGTTTACCAAGAAGGTTTTGACGGAAACGACCCTGCTTACCTTTGATCACTTCTGAAAGTGATTTAAGCGGACGCTTGTTGGCACCCTTAACAGCATTGGCACGACGGCCATTGTCAAACAGTGCATCAACAGACTCTTGAAGCATACGTTTCTCATTACGAACAATGATCTCCGGTGCTTCTAGCTCAATAAGACGTTTAAGACGTTGGTTACGGTTAATAACACGACGGTAAAGGTCATTGACATCAGAAACCGCGAACTTACCACCGTCAAGGCTTACAAGTGGGCGAAGATCCGGTGGAAGAACCGGTAGTGCTGTCAACATCATCCAAGCCGGGTTATTACCCGAGTTTAGAAATGACTCGATAACTTTAAGACGTTTGACCAAAGTCTTAGTCTTAGCAACCGATTTCGTGTTCTCCATATCGTCTTTAAGTTGTGAGAATATCTCAACAAGGTCGATATCCTCAAGCATATCACGGATCGCTTCACCGCCCATCATTGCGCTAAAGCCTGTCTCAGAGTAACGTGACATCAATACACGGTACTGTTCCTCATTAAGAACATCGTACTTAAGTACTGCTGTAGACTCTTCACCATCGTAAAATGCTTCACCGCCGTTTTTAACGATGTAGGCTTCGTAATAAAGTACGCGTTCTAGATCTTTCATCTTAACACCAAGAAGTGTACCGATACGAGACGGTAGTGAACTTACATACCAGATGTGTGCAACAGGTGTGACAAGATCGATGTGACCCATACGCGTACGACGAACTTTAGTCGTTGTTACTTCAACACCACACTTTTCACAGACAACGCCTTTATAACGCATCTTTTTGTATTTACCACAAAGACACTCGTAGTCACGAACCGGACCAAAGATCTTTGCACAAAACAGACCATCACGTTCAGGTTTAAGTGTACGGTAGTTGATCGTCTCAGGTTTTTTAACTTCACCGTGGCTCCAAGAGAGAACTTTCTCTGGACTTGCCAAACGGAATTGAAGCTGTTTAATGTCTTTTGGACGGTTATCTTCTGTAATCTCTATAGGTACTAATTTACTCATCGTCTTCCACCTCGTCAAAAATCTCTACGTCAAGCGCAAGGGCTTGTAACTCTTTTGTCAATACAAATAGTGTTTCAGGAATTCCAGATGCTGGAACCGCTTCACCTTTTGTCAATGCTTTGTACGCGTTAACACGTCCTTCAACATCATCAGATTTGATTGTCAACATCTCTTTAAGTACCGCAGAAGCACCATACGCCTCTAGAGCCCATACTTCCATCTCACCAAAACGCTGTCCACCGAATAGTGCTTTACCACCAACCGGCTGTTGTGTAACCAGTGAGTAAGGTCCAGTTGAACGTGCGTGAACTTTCTCATCAACCAGGTGGTGCAGTTTAAGAATGTACATGTAACCTACATTAACACGCTCTTTGATCTGGGCACCGGTCTTACCATCGTAAAGTACTGTTTTACCGTCATCATCAAGTTTTGCAAGTTCAAACAGTTTTGCAAACTCTTCTGTATTAACACCTTCGAAGATCGGTGTGGCGAACTTAACACCATTTGACCAGTCGCGGGCAAATGTAAGCAGGTCTTCATCATTCATATTACCGATTACTTCGCCAGCATTCATGAAACGTGCCACATCAGCGATCTCTATCAACTTAGCACGAAGCTGTGCAATAAAGTCACTCTGTTTCGCTTCAAAGATATCCTGGATCTGGTGGCCGAGTTCACGGCCTGCCATACCAAGGTGCATCTCAAGGATCTGCCCGATATTCATACGTGAAGGTACACCAAGCGGGTTCAGACATACGTCAACAGGACGTCCGTCTGCCATGTACGGCATATCAACTTCAGGAACGATAATAGAGACAATACCCTTATTACCGTGACGTCCAGCCATCTTATCACCGACTTTTAGTTTACGTTTTGTCGCGATATAGATTTTAACGAACTTCGTAACACCGTTTGGAAGAATGTCATCTTTTTCAAGAATAGTCAGCTTCTCTTCGTGTTCGTCACGGAACTTTTTCTTCTGTTTTTGGAAGTGGTTCTTCGTATTGTTATACTTTGCCTGTACCTCTTCTGAGAATGATTTAACAACGTTGTTCATCGCAAAACGGTTAACGTTGGCAAGGTCTTCTGCCTTGATGTTGTCACCGATCTTGTACTCAACGTCATTAACCGTTACATCAGCAAGAAGCTCCGCTTTAGTCAAGATAGACTCAATACGGATCATCTCCTCTTTATCGATCATAAGAAGACGGTCGTAGTGCTCACGCTCTAACTCATCACGTTCTTGTTTTTCAAGCTCTAGTGCACGAGGGTCTTTGTCATACCCTTTTTTCGTGAAGATCTTAATGTCAACAACAACACCTTCCATTGATGGCGGACAGTAAAGTGATTTGTTAACCACGTGACCCGCTTTTTCACCAAAGATAGCACGTAAGAGACGCTCTTCCGGAGTAGGTTTGACTTCACCTTTTGGAGAGACCTTACCGACAAGGATCATACCGCCGCTAACGTTTGAACCGATCTTAACAATACCGCTCTCATCAAGGTGGGTAAGTTCATCATCACGTACATTAGGAATGTCACGAGTGATCTCTTCGATACCGTGTTTAAGCTCACGTGCTTCACACTCTTTTTCATAAACGTGTACTGACGTGTACAGATCTTCACGGATCATACGCTCAGAGATAACGATCGCATCCTCATAGTTGTAACCGTTCCAAGGCATAAAGGCAACCATTGCATTAATACCAAGTGCCAGCTCACCGCGATCCATATTTGGACCATCAGCGATGATCTGACCCGCTTCTACTTCTTGACCAATTTTAACAGACACTTTCTGGCTGAATGTTGTGTTTTGGTTGGTACGAAGGTTCTTTTCGAGTGGGTAGTAATCGATAAACGTACCGCTCTCATCTTCACCAAGTACGAAGATATGTTTCCCATCGACTTTCTCAACACGACCGGCACGTTTCGCTTTAATACACTCCCAAGCATCACGAGCAACAAGTTTTTCAATACCTGTTCCTACCATTGGTGCTTCTGGTTTAAGCAGTGGCACGGCTTGACGCTGCATGTTTGAACCCATAAGTGCACGGTTGGCATCATCATGTTCAAGGAATGGAATAAGTGACGCAGCAACACCGACAACCATCTGAGACGAGAGGTCCATGAATTCACAATCCGTTGCTTTACCAAGCTTGATCTCACCGTCTTGACGTACTTCGATCAGCACTTCTAGAAAATTACCCTCTGCATCAATCGCATTAGAAGCAGCCGCAATTGTCTTACCCTCTTCTTGTGTTGCCGTTAGGTAGACAACGTTGTCAGGACCCGTCAGTGCTTTACCATCTTTTACAAGATTGTATGGTGCTTCGATGAAACCAAGTTCATTAACCTTAGAGTAGGCAGCCAACGTATTGATAAGACCAATATTTTGACCCTCTGGCGTCTCAATCGGACAGATACGACCGTAGTGTGTCGGGTGAACGTCACGCACTTCAAAGCCGGCGCGTTCTTTAACAAGACCACCCTCACCTAGTGCTGAGAGACGACGTTTGTGTGTTACTTCTGAAAGTGGGTTTGTCTGGTCCATAAACTGAGACA
>JBATWM010000040.1:0-20322 GCA_049672605.1 Sulfurimonadaceae bacterium | reverse complement strand
CTTTTTTACGATGCGGAATTTAGTTCCGCCCTGTATTGTGCTTTAGCACTTTATACTCGCAAAAAACGAAACCAAAAAGCGCTCGCGACGGCTTCAAGCCCGATAGCTATCGGGTACCTTCCTTCCGAGAAGTCTACGTCGTCGGTACTTCGTACATTGACTTTGTTTCCAACCTTACAAAAGTCAAGCAGTTGGCTTTTGCTTAACAGGTCTCACCTAAAAATCCCTAACTCACTACGTTCAAACAAAGTGATTTTCTTTACGGAAGTCGCTCTCTCCGGTAAGCTTTGCAGATGCCACGAAAATAGCCAAGCGGTGACGCATCTTCTGACGCGGTGATGCAAAGCATAACACCTTGTCGCGTCGACCTATAAAAGCCAAGCAGTTGGCATCTATTTAACGGTCTTTGGCTGTTAAAGCTTGCGCTTTAATCTCTGTTCATATTGTCTGATAGTGGATACTTAATTGCGTCGAAAGTAGGTCAGGCTCCGCCTGTAAGCTGCGGAGCGATAAAGATTGAATAGGTTTAAAAGTACTAAAGCCGGAGAGTATTGCACTTTCTTCTTTTTGTTAGGATATCTCCCTATATAGCTGACTAAATGTCAGGTATGTAGAGAGTAAGGTTATATATAGATCGCAAAGAAGAAAAGTAACACTCTAGTGATATGAATGTAATAAAAAAATTTGAGAGTGAAATAAGTTTAAAACGAAGAAAAAATAGATTGATAAAGAAGAATATTCCCTTGAAGCCAAGGGAAATAGGGGTTATAAAAAGTCTTTTGGATCCGCATCCGTCAGATGAGGGAAGGTCAATTTAGCCCCACCAATCACATGCCAGTGCAGGTGGTTGACCTCTTGACCACCGTTGTGACCAACATTACAAATAAGACGATACCCAGACTCTTTGATGCCTACATGTTCAGCAACATCTTGAATAAAAGTTGTCATCTCTGCCATGGTTTCAGAGTTTACTTCGTTGAAACTGTCAACATGTTTTTTCGGAATAACAAGGATATGTACAGGTGCTTTTGGGTTGATATCATGAAATGCCAGAAAGTTTTCACTCTCCATTTCAACATTCCCCGGGATCTCTTTATTAACAATTTTACAAAATAGACACATCTATTTACCTCTAAATATTGATTTTTATCATTGTATCATAGAGTTATTAAATAGCTAAGATTTAAGCACTCAAAAGCCCGTAATATAGGGCTTCAAGATTACGTTAATACTCTTTGGATAAAATACGCGATATTATAACCGGGCGAGGGGTCGATATGACCTTAATTATGAGCCCATATGGAGACTCCATTGACAGAGTGGTATGACAAAATTGAAGCAGCGGATTCGGTAGCAGTACTAGAAGAGATCCGTATTGCTGTTTTTGGTAAAAAAGGTGTGCTTGCAGCTGAATTTGCCAAGATGAAGACAGTTGCTAATGAAGAAAAAGCTGAGTTTGCAAAGAACCTGAATATTCATAAAGGCAAGATGACAGAGCTGTTCAATCAGCGCAAGATCATCTTGGCGACTGAAGCATTGGAAGCGGCGATGAAAGCGGAGAAGATCGATGTATCTCTCTTCTCTGCAACGGCTGAACGCGGTGCCTTACACCCGGTCATGCAGACAATGGACCGTATTGTTGAGTACTTTGTCTCTATGAACTTTGCTGTAAATACAGGGCCGATGGTCGAAGATGACTTTCACAACTTTGAAGCATTGAACCTGCCTAAGTACCACCCGGCGCGCGACATGCAGGATACATTTTATTTTAAAGATGAGATGCTGCTTCGTACGCATACTTCACCGGTACAGATCCGTACGATGTTACATACAAAACCGCCGATCCGTATGATCGCTCCGGGTTCTGTCTTTAGACGCGACCTTGACCTGACACATACACCGATGTTCCATCAGGTAGAAGGTCTTGTTGTTGATGAGGAGGGCAAAGTCTCTTTTGCCAACCTAAAGTTCATTTTGGAAGACTTTTTGAAGTATATGTTCGGTGATGTCGAAGTACGTTTCCGTCCAAGTTTCTTCCCATTCACCGAGCCATCAGCCGAAGTAGACATTAGCTGTATCTTCTGTGAAGGTAAGGGCTGTCGTGTCTGTTCTAAAACAGGTTGGTTAGAGGTTCTAGGTTGTGGAATCGTTGACCCCAATGTCTTCAAAGCAGTCGGCTATGAAGATGTCAGCGGTTATGCATTTGGACTTGGCGTTGAGCGTTTTGCAATGCTTATTCAACACATCGGAGACCTTCGTTCACTTTTCGAAGGCGATGTCAGACTTTTGGAGCAGTTTCAATGATCGTAACACGCAGTTGGTTAAACGAGTGGATCAAACTCGACGATATTTCAACAGATGATTTGGCAAAGACTTTTAACAGTATCGGTCTTGAAGTTGACCGTGTCGAGTCATTTGATATTCCTGAAAAGATCGTTTTTGGTAAGGTCACAGCGTGTGAAAAACACCCTGATGCTGATAAACTTAATATTTGTCAAGTTGACCTTGGTTCAACGACGCGACAGATCGTTTGTGGGGCAGCAAATGTACGTGAAGGCATTATCGTTGCGGTAGCAACCCTCGGTGCAGAGATGCCGGGCGGACTCAAGATCAAGCCTGTTCAACTTCGCGGTGTGGACTCTGAAGGAATGATCTGTTCGTCAACAGAGATCGGTCTGCCAAAACTGGAAGATGGGATTATGGTGATCGATGAGAGTGTCGGTGAGGTTAAACTTGGCGAAGAGATCCGTAATAATCCTTATTTTAATGATGATCTTATTGAGATCGAACTGACGGCGAACCGTGGAGATTGTCTTAGTATTCGTGGTGTAGCACGCGACCTTTGTGCTGCCTTTAACCGTCAGTTGAAAAAGATGAAACGTGAAGACAATGACCAGGCACGTTTGGGGATTGGCCGTTTTCTTAAATTAATGCAAGATGATAGCTTGGATGTAGATCTGACCTACCGTGCACTTGACCTTAAGGGGCTGGAACTGCCACTTAAACTTCGTCTGCGTTTGGCGCAGATTGAAGAGACAAAAGAGAGTGCTATTGAAGGGCTGCTGTGGTATGCAACCCATAGTACCGGTGTTGTTCTTCGCGGTTATCATTACGGGTTTTTCAACAACGATGAGCAGCAAAAAGCGATCTGTACACTTAAGCGTGATGAAAAAGGTTTTGCATCGATCTATAACAGTGCAAAAGCATCTACTGTTGGTATCTATCAAGAAGATGCGTCTCGCGTTAGCTATGATGAAGGTGTCATCTTCCTTGAAGCCAGCTATATTCCACCTGAAATAATCTCTCGCCAGATGGCAGAGAACAAAATCGAAAACGGACCGCATTTTTACCGTACATCACGTGGATCAGAGCCTTCACTTGAAATTGGACTTGAGTACGCACTCAACCTTTTTGAGAGCTATTCTGACTCATCTATCTATGGCGGCAGTGTTGATGTTAGCAGTAAGTTCAGTGAAAAAGTCATTGGTATCAGTGTTACTGAGATCAACGCGATCATCGGCATGGAGATCAAAAAGGCAACGATCTCTAAACTGTTAATAGGCCTAGGCTTTGAACTCTCTAAGTCAAAAGGTGATAACTTTGTCGTTGAAGTGCCACGTTACCGTCATGACATTGTTAATAAACAAGATGTTGTTGAAGAGATCGTTCGCTTGGTCGGCATCGACAATATTGAGTCAAAAGCCTTGGAATTTGGTGAAGCCTACCGTGTCGATGAAGATTATGCAGCCTATACAAAACGTAAGATTTATCGTCACCGTGCAGCACAAAGCGGTTTTTATGAGACTGTCCACTTTGTCTTTAACGAACGTGCTTCATTAGAAAAATATGGTTTTGCAACACTTGATAAGTCCAAAGAACTGCTAAATCCTATTGCCGGAACACTCGATACACTCCGTTCAACCATGATGTTAGGTCTTGTTCAAGCTGCTTCACATAATGTCAAAGTAGGGCAGAAGTCCGTTAAGCTTTTTGAATCAGGTTCTGTCTTTGATGCAGAACGTGCTGAAAGTATTAAGTTTGCTTTTGTAAGCTCAGGTAGTTCAGAGCGTGACAAAGTGAGCAATGGCGGTAAACCGTCAAATGTGAATTTTTCATCATTTGTTCAAAAGATCGCTGATGTAATTGGCGACTTTACGCTACGTGAAACAACACCGACACATACTTTTGCGCACCCTTATCAAGTGGCAGCTGTCATTCAAGATGATAAAGTGGTTGGCGAGCTGTTTAAATTACACCCTTCTATTGCTGAAGAGTATGATCTTGAAGAGACCTACCTTTGTGAAGTTGAGTTTGCTGCCTTAGAATATGGTATTAAAGAAGCAAAGAGCTATTCAAAATACCAAGCTTCATTTAGAGACTTGAGTGTTGTTATGCCATCATCAATGAACTATGCAGAGGTAGAAAAGGTAATCGAAGCCAATAGAAGTGTTGAGATGATCCGTTTCTATCCGGTGGATCGTTACAGTGATGAAAAACTGGGTGACAACATTAGTCTAAGCCTGCGTTTTGTCCTTCAGTCAGAAGAGAAAACACTCGAAGAAGAGGATATCACATCTGCGATGAGCTCAGTACTTAGTGCACTTGAGTCAGAATTAGGGTTGACACTACGATGAGTTTAGTCAAGGTCGCACCACGCTCAACTGCTTTTAGTTTTAAAACAGATGCTATTGCTGCCGATAAGTCTATCTCGCACCGCTGTGCGATGTTCTCTATGCTTGCCAATGGTGAGAGTGTAATAGAGAACTTTCTGCGAGCAGAAGATACGATGAACTCACTGCGTATAGTCGAAAAACTGGGCGCAAAAGTTGTGGATGACGGTGCGGTCATCCGTATCTCTTCTGAGGGTATTCAAGAGAGTGACGATATCTTAGACTGTGGTAATTCAGGTACGGGTATGCGTCTTTTTTGCGGTCTTTTAGCTTCGGCTGAAGGGCATTTTATCTTAACAGGTGATGAGTATCTGAAACGTCGTCCGATGAAACGCGTTACTTCTCCACTGCGAAGTATAGGCGCTAAACTTGATGGACGTAATGAAGGTGATCTTGCACCCCTGAGTATTCGTGGAGCCTCTCTCAACGCTTTTGATTATGAAAGTAAAATTGCCTCAGCTCAGGTTAAATCAGCGATGATCTTAGCGGCACTAAGAGCCGATGGAACATGTACCTACAAAGAACCAGAACTTAGCCGTGACCATACAGAGCGTATGTTGAAAGGGATGGGTGCTGATATTTCGGTTGAAGGTCTTACGACAACGATCAAACCGATGACGGCACTTTTGTCACCACTAAAGATCCGTGTACCGGCTGACCCTTCATCTGCATTTTTCTTTGCGGTTGCCGCTGCTATTACACCGGGTGCCGAAGCTGTTTTGGAAGGTGTGACCTTCAATCCGACACGCATTGAAGCCTTCAAAGCTTTAGAGAGAATGGGTGCAGAGATCAGTTATGATCTTAAAGAAGATGTTTATGAACCTATTGGCAATATTACGATCAGACAAGCGCCGCTAAAAGCAATCACTGTAGATGATAATATTTCATGGTTGATCGATGAACTTCCTGTTCTTTCGATTGCGATGGCATGTGCTGAAGGTAGAAGTGTTGTTGCCAATGCTGAAGAGTTGCGTGTCAAAGAGAGTGATCGTATCTCTACGGTAGTTGATAATTTAAAAGCTTGCGGTATTGAGGTTGAAGAGTTTGAAGACGGTTACGCTGTAACAGGCGGGACATTGACATCGGCTAAGGTTGACAGTTTCGGTGACCACCGCATCGCCATGAGCTTTATTATTGCGGGACTTCGCTGTGGAATGGAAGTGAGTGATATTGACTGTATCAACACCTCATTCCCAAATTTCTTTGCCTTGTTAAGCCAAATCACGGATGTTGAATTATGAAGATAAAATTAGCTGAAAATTACGGTTTCTGTTTTGGTGTAAAACGCGCCATCAAAATTGCAGAAGAGAACACCAACTCAGCGACTTATGGACCACTGATTCACAACTCAAAAGAGATCGAACGTCTAAATATAGACTTTAATGTATCCTTGAGTGAAAACCTTGCTGACTTTCAAACAGGGGACAAGGCGGTTATCCGTACTCACGGTATCCCTAAAAATGAGCTTTCAGAACTTTATGCACGTAATGTTGATGTTATTGATGCGACCTGTCCTTATGTGACCAAGCCGCAACAGATCTGTGAAGAGATGAGTGAAGCGGGTTATGAGATTGTTATTTTCGGAGATGATGCCCACCCTGAAATCAAAGGGGTGAAAAGTTATGCAACGAATGGTGCGCATGTTGTTACCTCCGTCGCTGAGCTCGAAAAACTTCATCTAAAAGAGAAGATCGCGGTTGTAGCACAGACAACACGTAAGGTAGAAAGTTACCTGGAAATTTGTAACTATCTGATACCTCGTTATAAAGAGGTACGTGTGTTTAATACGATCTGTAATGCAACTTTCGAAAACCAGGATGCAGTCAGAAAGCTTTCCAAAGAAGCGGATGTGATGATCGTTATCGGTGGGATGAACTCATCCAACACAAAGCAACTGCAAAGTATTGCTCTTGATGAACAGCATATTGACTCTTATCATATAGAAGGGGCAGATGATCTGGATGCTTCTTGGTTTGAGGGAAAAGAGCTATGTGGGATCAGTGCCGGTGCTTCGACGCCGGACTGGATCATTCAACAAGTTGTTGACGCTATCGAGGTTATGACCAAAAAGTAGTCTCTGCTACTATTTAGATTGTACAGTAGGCATTTCATCAGGGCTCTCCGGACTTGACTGGAATCTACAAGCTTATTCGTCTTCTCAATTTCTTTTGAAAGTCAAACTTTATTGACTACACTCTTTCCTTTTTTACTCGCAAAAAACGAAACCACACAGCGCTAAAGCGCCGTACAGGGCGGAACTAAATTTCGCATCGTAAAAAGCGCTCGTGACGGCTTCACCCGAGGGCATTTCCTTTGGTCACGCGGTTTTGGTAGCTACCGACTACTTTCCTTTCAGTCGCTCCCTCGCTAAAAACGACAAAACTCGCTATGCAGAAGGTCTACGGCGTTGATGCTACGCATAACAACTCTGTTTCCAACCCTATAAAAGCCAAGAAATTGGCTTTTACTTAACGGATTTCATTCTTAACGCTCTTTCTCTCCTTACAGTCAACGCTGCAGATGCCACGAATAAGAGCCAAGCGGTAACGCATCTATGTGAATGTTAAAGCTATCGCTTTTGAGAAGTATGGACTTGATTTCGCTGTTACTGCGTCTTGGTGCAGTTCAAACAGTCGGAGGGGTTTCGTACCTCCATATATTATATGCATCCATTTGTTACTGTACCCGCGTTCGCACTTTCTTTTTTTCGTTAGGATATCTCCCTATATAGCTGACTAAATGTCAGGTATGTTATATATAGATCGTAAAGAAGAAAAGTAACATACTAGTGATATGAAGTAATGAAAGAAGCTAGGGAGTCAAGAAACTTTCTATACATCTTATTAAGTGTCGGCTTCATTAGCTCAACAAACATCTGTTGTAGAACTACAGGCTACTTGTCATCACAAAAATTATCTAATTATAAAGGGTGAAGAGACATATGGAGTCCAAAACCTCACAAACCCAAATCATTTTCCAATTTTGACTAAATTGGACTTCCAATATTAAGTAACCCTTAGCTATAATTACGAAATTTTATTACGTTACAAGGGAAACTGTATGGCTGAAGAGCTTTTAGAAGAAGAAAATTTTGCGGCAATGTTTGAGGCGTCTGAGAAGGCACAAGAGTCTACAAACCGTATTGTTGAAGGCGAAATTGTTGAATTACAAATCGAAGATGAGCGCGCACTAGTTGGTGTAGGTGAGAAGTTAGAGGGAATTCTTCCTTTAGATGAGATCCGTGGTGAAGACGGTGAATTGATGTACAATGTTGGTGACAGCATTACTGTTATGGTAACAGGTTACTATAATGAGCGTCCTAAGATCTCTCACACAAAAGTGCTTGAACAAGCAAAAACTGTTGAGTACATCAATACACACAAAGACGATTATGAAAATATCGTAATCGAAGGTATCATCACGAGCAAAAATCGTGGTGGTTATGTTATCGAGATGGATTCAGTTAAGTTCTTTATGCCACGTTCACTTGCAGCATTTAAAGACACTGATGAAGTTGTTGGCCGTAAGGTTAAAGCACAGATCATCAAACTTGATCCGGAAGATACATCAATTGTTGTATCTCGTCGTAAACTTTTCAACGAAGAGCGTAAGCAGAAAAAAGAAGTTATTGACAAATTGATGGCTGAAGACACTCTTGTTGAAGGTACTATCAAGAAGATCACTTCTTATGGTATGTTTGTTGATATCGGTGGTGTAGACGGTCTTGTTCATTACAACGAGATCTCTTACAAAGGGCCTGTTAACCCGTCTAAACTGTACAAAGAGGGCGACGTTGTTACTGTTAAAGCCATCTCTTATGACAAAGACAAGCGTCACCTCTCTCTTTCAATCAAAGCATGTCAAGAAGATCCTTGGGCTGAAGTTGAGTCTGAACTGGACGAAGGTGATACTATCACTGTAACAGTAAGCAACATTGAATCTTACGGTGTATTTGTTGACCTTGGTAACGATATCGAAGGTTTCTTACACATCTCAGAGATCACTTGGGACAAAAACATCAAGAACCCTAATGACTACCTGACTGTTGGTCAAGAGATCGATGTTGAAGTTATCGAGATCAACTCTGATACGCACAAGCTTCGTGTATCACTTAAGCGTCTTCTTGCAAAACCATTTGATGAGTTTGTCAAGAAACGTAAAGAGGGCGAGATCACTACGGGTGTTGTTACATCTCTTACTGACTTCGGTGCTTTTGTCAAGATCGATGGTGTTGAAGGTCTTCTTCATAACCAGGATGTCTCTTGGGAAAAAGGCGCTAAAGCTAAAGATATGTTCAAAAAAGGTGACGAGGTTGAAGTTAAGATCGCACGTATTAACCGCGATGATCAGAAGATCTCTCTTAACCACAAATGTCTTCAAGACAGCCCGATCGATACGTTTGCAGCTAACCACAGCCGTAACGAAGTTATCACCGGTACGATCCGTGATATCAAAGAGTTCGGTGTATTCGTTTCACTTGAAGATGGTGTTGATGCACTTATCCGTGACGAAGACCTTGAGCCACTTGTAAAAGAAGAGTTAGAAGCCGGTCAAGAGATCGAAGCAGTAATCGCTGTTATCGATACACAACGTGACCGTATCCGTCTTTCTGTTAAACAACTTTCTCGTGTTAACGATGCTAAGATCATTGCAGACCTAAACAAAGAAGACAGTGGTAACACACTTGGCGATCTTCTTAAAGACCAACTTAAATAAGCAATTCCCTTGCAAAATTAATGTAAGTAGTAGCCTTTTTGGTTACTCTTACATTTTTACACTTCCAAATTTTGACTTGAATCTATTGTCTAATATATTGACGTCAAAATTAAAACATTTTTAACAGGATATTTACCCATGGAACAATATAAAGTTGTAGTTTGTGATCATATTCACGAAGCAGGTTTAGAGATGCTTCAAAATGACCCCCAAATTGATTACGTATTCGCTGCTGACATTGACAAGACAGCTCTTTTAGATGTTATTGCAGATGCAGATGTAGCAATTACCCGTAGCTCTACAGATGTTGATGAGAAATTTATTGCTGCTGCTAAAAAAATGAAAGCGATCGTTCGCGCCGGTGTCGGTGTTGACAATGTCGACATTGAGGGCTGTTCAAAAGAGGGAATCATCGTTATGAACGTACCGACTGCGAACACTATTGCAGCGGTTGAGCTGACTATGACACACATGCTTTCATGTATGCGTATGTTCCCGTACTCACATGACCACCTTAAAAACCAACGTATCTGGAAGCGTGAGAAGTGGTACGGCTATGAGCTAAAAGGCAAAAAACTGGGAGTGATCGGTTTTGGTAACATCGGTAGCCGTGTGGCTATTCGTTCTAAAGCTTTTGAGATGGACGTTATTGCGTTTGACCCCTATATCAATGCTTCTAAAGTGACAGACCTTGGTATGACATATACTGAAAACTTTGAGGATATTTTGGCATGTGACATCATCACGATCCACACACCGAAAAACAAAGAGACACTTGACATGATCGATAAAGAAGAGATCGCTAAGATGAAAGACGGCGTTGTTCTTATCAACTGTGCACGTGGCGGTCTTTACAATGAAGATGCTCTTTATGACGGTCTTAAGTCTGGTAAGGTTCGTTTTGCAGGTATTGATGTTTTCATTAAAGAGCCGGCAACAGACCACCCGCTTTTAGATCTTGACAACATCGTTGTCTCTCCACACCTTGGAGCGAATACGTTTGAGTCTCAGTACAACATTGGTACACAAGCAGCGCAACAAGCGGCTGAAGCGGCTAAAGGGATCGCTTATCCACATGCGATGAACCTCCCGATCGATGAGAGCAAGATACCGCCATTTGTCAAACCATATTTAGAGATGGGTCAAAAACTTGGCTTTTTAGCTTCTCAGATCAATAAGGCACCACTTGTTTCTGTTAAAGTAAGTGGTGACGGTGAGATCGCACAATACCTTGAGTCACTCTCAACCTTTGCACTGGTAGGTGCAATGGTAGAGAACACAGGAGACACTGTCAATTATGTTAATGCTGAGTTCATTGCTGCAGAGCGTGGTATTAAAGTGGAAGTTGAAGATATTAATGTCACGACTCCATATAAAAACCTTATTACGGTTAAATTGACAACAGAAAAACAGGCACTAAGCATCTCTGCAACGATCTTTGAAGATGATGTTCAACGTATTGTAGACATTGACGGTTTTGAGGTAGATGTTGCTCTTAAAGGTAATATGATCATTCTTAAAAACACGGATGTACCAGGTGTAATCGGTAATGTCGGTACGATCTTGGCGAACCATAATGTCAACATCTCAGACTTCCGTCTTGGTCGTAATGACAAGTCAGAAGCATTGGCAGTTATCTTACTTGACTCTGATGTGACTGATGCAGCTATGGATGAACTTTCTAAACTTGAGGCTTGTATCAGCGTAAAAGCAGTGCGTCTGTAAACACTTTTTACGCCTGCTTCGGCAGGTGTTCTCCTCTTCCATACTTTTTTTAATATTATTACGTAGAACTAAACTACTAAAATATATTGTGTTACAATGAAAATATACCTTTTTAAGGATTATTTATGTTGTTGCCTAAGATCACAATACGTACAAACATACTCACCTATATTCTTCTAATTGTCAGTTCAGTTGCACTTTTACTTTCAGGCGTGCAGTACTATTTTAGCAAGCAGATGGCTTTTGCTGCTACTGAGAGAGCGTTTCATCAGACAGCTGAAAAGATCACTCTTAACATGCTTAGCCGTGATCAGTTGGCAAAAGAGGTTCTCTATCAGATGCAGAACTTTCCAGCGATCAGCAAGCCGGTCACTGATCCACTCCCGATGGATCTCATTAAGCGATACATCTATACATTGAAACGTAACAACAAGATGTATGCTGTCTACAGCGGAGACAAAAGCGGTGATTTTTTGGAAGTGATCAACATGAAGAGCTCTCCACAGCTCTACAAACACTTCGAAGCCCCTGAGAGTACTCGGTGGATAGTCATAATGATAAAAGGCGTTGGAAAAGATAGGATAAAAATAACCAACTACCTAGATACACCGCTTTCACTTATTATGAGTCGGGAAGAACCATCTAGCTACATGCCAACGAGCAGACCATGGTTTCAGCAGGCGATAAAGACGCAGACAGCGGTACGAAGTGATCCCTATACCTTTAGCAATATTGAGCAAAAGGGTATCACCTACTCAAAACGGGTAGAAGGAACAGATACAGTCCTTGCCCTAGACTTCACACTGCCAAAACTGCATGCATTGTTAAAAAGTCTCAAGTTTTCTGACTCAAGTAAGATTCATATGTTTGGCCGAGACGGCAAGATAATAGCGTCGTCTGAAGAGGCAGATCTTAGGAGTGATGAAACCATCAACAGGACGCTTTTAAACAGTGTAAAAGAGCAGGTCTTTATGATGGAAAAAGATGGCCGAACACGATTTGCAATGGTGACTACGATGAGCCGTGAAAATGGCTCCAATACCTACCTTGGTATAAGTGTTGACAGAGATGAGATGTTGAAACCTTACCTCGAAAATATCGCCTACTCTCTGCTCGCTGCTTTTATTCTGTTTATACTCAGTATACCGTTTATCATCTATGCAACGTCGCTGATAGTAGAACCCATCAAGGCCTTGATGGTCGAAAACAGAAAGATCACGCAACGCCATTTTGACGAAGTCGTAGAGGTCAAGACCAATATCATTGAATTGAGCAAGTTGTCTGACTCTCTTGTGACGATGTCGAAGAGCATTCAGGCGTATCAAGAGGCACAAAAAGAGTTGATGGATTCGTTTATCAGACTTATTGCTGATGCTATCGATGCCAAGTCTCCTTATACTGGCGGGCACTGTAAGCGGGTGCCGCTTTTGGCAACGATGCTGGTCAAAGAGGCCAGTCAGGCCGACACAGGAACATTGAAAGCATTTAGTTTAACGACAAAAGAGGAGATGGAAGAGTTTGAGAGAGGGGCATGGCTTCATGACTGCGGCAAGATCACAACACCTGAGTATGTTGTTGACAAAGCGACGAAGCTTGAGACCATCTACAACCGGATCCATGAGGTGCGTACCCGTTTTGAGGTGATATGGCGCGATATTGAGATCGCCTATCTTGAAGGCATTATAAACGGTCAGAAAAAAGAGGAGCTGGACCGATGGAAAGAGCAGGAACTCAGCTCGCTAAAAGATGACTTCCTCTTTGTCGCAGAGACGAACATAGGCGGCGAGTTTATGAGTGAAGAGCGCAAAGCGCGCATAAATACAGTCGCTAAGCGAACCTGGACACGTCACTTTGATGACCGCTTGGGACTCTCTGACAATGAACTGATGCGTTACAGAGAGAGTGAGAGAGTCACACTGCCTGTAACGGAGGCTCTGTTAAGTGACCGTGCTGAACATATCATTGAGCGGGTCAATTTTGATGAAGAGGGGTACAGAAAAGATGGCTTTAAACTCGAGGTCCCGACCCACCTCTACAATTACGGCGAGATCTACAATCTCTGTATCGAGAAAGGTACATTGACAGAAGAGGAGCGCTTCAAGATCCAAGAGCATGTCATCATGTCGATCAAGATGCTCGAACAGCTTCCCTATACAGACGATATGAGACGTATACCGGAGTATGCAGGAACCCACCATGAGACATTGATAGGCACAGGGTACCCTCGCGCATTGAGTGCAGATGAACTCTCTGTTCCTGCCAAGATCATGGCGATAGCCGATATCTTCGAAGCGTTGACGGCTAGTGACCGCCCCTATAAAAAAGGGAAAACACTTTCACAAGCACTGCAGATCATGAGCTTTATGAAAAAAGAGCAGCATATAGACGGTGAACTTTTTGCGCTCTTTTTACACTCAGGCATATATATGTCGTACGCCAAAGAGTATCTTAAAACTGAACAGATAGATGCGGTTGATATAGAGTCATATTTAGCTTGATTCATCGTGATGGTGTTGAAGTGTCTGCTCTTTTGGTCAATAACTGTATGTAAAAAACAGTGAAGCATAGCCATCTAATTTGGGTTACTGTGTAAGGCTTTTACTTTCAGCTGTGTACATCAGTGAGCTGATAATTTACATATTACAAAGTAGATGACACCGTTTAGGTGCCATCTTAATTAAACAAAGTGGTCAGGATTATCGATAGGGACGGATTTGCGTTCTTTAAAACCAAAATGTCTGTCCAAGTCAGCATTGTGAAGTAAGACCGGTACGATCACCAGTGAAGCGATAACGGCTGCAATCGTACCAAAGATCAAGGAGACACCCAAGCCGCCAAAGACTGCATCAGCGGCCAAAAGTGTTGAAGCAAGGATAATTGCTGCTGCCGTCAAAAAGATCGGTTTAGCACGTGTTGCTGCAGCGTAGGCAATAGCTTCTGTTTTATGCATCCCTTTATCATGGATCAAGGACTTGGTAAAGTCGATGAGAAGCAGAGAGTTACGCGAGCTGATCCCGATCAGGGCAATAAAGCCGATCAGCGATGTTGCTGTCAGAAAGAAGGTATCTGTTGTAAAGATATCCATCACCCAGTGACCGACAATTACGCCGATGATAGAGAGGAAACTTCCAAGCAGGACGATCCCGCTAAGAACAAAGCTTTTATAGTAGATCACCAACAGCAAAAAGATCAAGATCAATGCTGCGATAAAGGCACCGCCAAGATCGACAAAGGTGTCAAGTGTGACCTCCATCTCGCCATCCCAAAGCAGCAAGTAGGTCTGACCTGATCTCTTCTCTTTTAGCTGGAGATTAAAAAGACCGACGGTAGAGATCTCATACTCATTTGCCAACTGCTCCATGATCTGTGATCTGGCATCGATAAGAGGGTAGACCTGAGAGACCATGTCCGTCTCAGCCAGGACATTGGCCATCTTATGCAGATTCTTGCTCATGATCATTGGATTAGACTTCACAGATATGATGTCGACGACCTCGGTAACCGGTACCATCATCCCTCTCTGGTTCATCAGACGAAGGCTCGAAAGTTTGCTTTCAACTGCATTTCTATCTTTGTTTGTGAACTTTTTTGTCTCATCGCTCAATGTTAAAAAGATAGGGATCTGGTCATTATACTCGGCACTGTTTTTGACAGCAACAGCCATACCTTCAAAAGCGAGGTATAAGATGTCATTGACCTGTTTGATGTTTAGACCCGACTTGGCGATCTTGACACTGTTGACTTTGATCTCATACTTGTCGTAGATAGCATCTTGCATGATGTCGATGTCTACAAGACCTTCTGTGTTTTTAAAGATCTTCTCAACTTGTTCAGCCAGGTGGCGGATACCTTTATCACTGTTACCGTAGATCTCTGCAACAACAGCTGCCATTGTCGGTGGTCCCGAAGGCGGCTCGATAAACCGGATAGTGGTTTTAGGTATGATGGCCTCACAATTTTTTTGAATGGTAGGGCGCATACGCTGTACCATCATGTACGAGGGTTCATCTCTGTCATGTGCTTTGGTCAGGTTGATCACGACTTCAGCAAGGTTCTCTGTCATCTTAAAGTGAGACCCTTTGATCAGTCCTGCAAAGTCCAGCGGTGATCCCATGCCCAGAAAAACTTCGGTATCGAGGACTTCCTGCTCTTTTTGGATGTAACCGACGACACATTCACTGACACGCTGTGTCTGCTGGATAGAACTGCCTTCAGGCAGGTCGATGTAGATGTTAAAGGTGTCATTGTTCTTGCCCGGAAGCATCTTAGCCAAGACCATCCCCGTAGGGAACATTGCCACTGACAGTAGAAAAGCGATTAATGAGCCAATTAGGATCATATTTTTCTTCTTTTTACTCTGTAGTCCAGCATGGATGAGCTCTTCAAATTTTTTAAACATTATTTTTCTCCTCCATCATGGTGTTCCGGTTTTTTGAGCAGACGGACTGCCAAGTACGGTGTAAAGATATACGCTACAAAAAGTGAGGCGATCAATGCGACTGGTACATTGGCCGGAATAGGTTTCATAAACTGACCCATCATCCCGCCGACAAAAGCCATCGGAACCATGGTCAAGATAATGGCAAGAGTTGCGATGTTGGTCGGCGGTCCGATCTCATCGGTTGCCTCAACCATCAGCTCATCCGGATCACGCTTGGCCGCATCCACGTCATGGTAGTGACGGTGAATGTTCTCAATAACGATGATCGCAGCATCGACCAGTAGACCCAGACTAAGCAAAAAGGCGAAGAGGGTAATACGGTTAATAGTCTGTCCGGTCAGGTAGGCAACAAAGAGGGTGATCGCTAAAATAGCCGGAACGCTAAAGGTGACAATAAGTGACTCTCTCCAACCCAGTACAAAGGTCAAGAGCAGGGCGATAATAACAATAGAGAGTACCAGGTGAAATACAAGCTCATTAACGGCTTCGTTAGCACGTTCACCGTCATTACGAGTGATGACATAGCTGATACCGTGTTTGGCCATCTCCTCTTTGTATTGACTAAGCTCTTCTTTCACTTCATCCGCGATGATAACGGCATTGGTACCTTGAAGTTTAGAGACAGTCAGTGTGACCTGCTCTTGCAGCGGTGAAAAGTTGCCTTTCTCATCTTTGACACTGACAAGTGCTGATTTAAAGTTCTGTCTGTCGTAAGAGTCTTCAACGGTAGCAATATCTTTCAGATAGATCGCTGCCCCCATATACTGAGCAACAATGATGTTGGCGATGTCATTTTTGTCTTCAATGGCATTTTTAACACCGACCATGATGAGCTCATTCTCTTTGGTACGGTTTTTGACATCAGGCACATTGTACGCAACGGATTGTACTGCTTGGGTGATCTGACCCATAGAGAGGTTATATCCCGAGAGTTTATACAGGTCGACTAAGATGTTGTATTGGTGCTGATTACCGCCTTTTAGGTCTGTTACAGCAACATTGTCCAGTCCATTGATATGGTATTGGATCTCTTTAGCATAATCATAAAGCGTGGTCGGCGCCATGTTCTTGTCAGTTGCAAAAAATGCAACACTCACAATAGGGATATCAATATCGATATCAAGAGGTAAGATGGTCGGCTGCATCGCTGTTTTAGGGAAAAGGTCTTTGTTCTGCATGATCTTGTCATAGATCTTAAGATTTGAGTTCTCTTTCTCTTCACCGATAAAAAAGGCGACATTGACCACACCGAAGTTGTCCATTGCTGAACCGAAGATGTGCTCAACGCCCTTGACCTCTTTTAGTTTACGTTCCAGGGGTTTGACAATGACCTGTTCGATCTCTTTGGCAGTCGCACCCGGCATCGCAACGATAACAGTCGAACCGCTGACGACCATCTGCGGGTTCTCTTCACGCGGCATGACCTCTAAGGAGAGGTAACCCATTATTAAAAGAAAAACACCCAAAAGAGCAGTCAATGGATTACGAATAAAACCCTTTGCCAGTTTTCCGGCGCTGTCTTTAGGAAGATAGTGTTTAGTTTTCATCTACACTCCTTATTTGACGACAACAGTGGCATACATACCAGGGTAGATCGTCACTTTTGTTATGTTCTCAAATGAGATCTTAATACGGAACGAGTGCGTCATCGGATTTGAACTGGGGATGATCGCAGCGATCTTACCCGTTGTCACAACACCGACAGACGGAATCGAGACATCGACAGGCGTCCCCACTTTAATGCGTTTCAGGTCACTCTCTGCGATGTCTGCCGTGATCTTGAGTGAGTCAAGGTCAGAGAGTACAAATGCCGGCATACCCGGCATTGCCATCTCACCGACTTTGATGTTTTTGGCGATGATAACACCGTTGTTCGGTGCTTTGATATGAAGGTATTTATACTGGTTCTTGACCTCTTTGAGCTGTGCATTGGCTTGCTCAACCTGCTTTTTACTGATCTTGACCATATCTTCCATGTTCTTTGCTGCAAGCTCAAGATTTTCTACCTCGTATTGTGAGACCATCTTCTTCTCTAAAAGACGTTTGTGGCGCGCAAGGTTAAGCTTGACGTTGTTAAGTTGGTTCTGGTTCATCTGCAGCGCAAGCTGTGCTTGTGAAATACCAAGTTGTACACGCGAAATAGCAGTGTCGATCTCTTTGGAGTCGATAGAGTAGAGGAGTTTTCCTTTTTTGACAACGTCACCTTCATTGGCACCGACTTTTGTGACAAAACCCATAAAACGGCTGGTGATCATCTTCTCATTGTCTGAGATAACTGTACCGGAGAGGGTTAGACCTTCTGCTAAAAGTGAACCGGCCAGTGTAAGTAGTAGTAGTAATCTTTTCATTAATGTTCTCCGTTTGCTAATTTTTCTAAGGCGAATACACGCTCATTACGCTTGTTCTGTACTTCAAGGAGGGCCAAAATCTTCTCTATTTGAATCGACTGTTTAATGACAAGATCGCTCATAGAAGCGAGTTGCTCTTTGTAACGCTCTTCATAACTCTTATAGATCTCTGTTGAGAGTTCAAGCTCTTTTGTAAGGCTCTCTATCTCATAATTAAAAGATGCGATCTCTGTTCGGATCTTGTTGACTTGCAGTGCGATCCCTTTTTTAGCGAGTTCGACCTGTGTCTGTGTCTTTAGTTCATTGACCTTAGCCTCTTGGACCTTGTCAGAATCTGATCCACCGCTAAAGAGGTTCCAATTTAGTTGAACACCTGCCGTGTATGAACCATTGTCGACCATGTCATACTCATCCAAGTTGATAGCAGAAGATTGCACATTCGCTTTAAGACCGATCATTGGCATGTAGCCTGACTGGGAGACGTCAACCATACGTTTACGGATCTGCAATCCGGTCTCTGCCTGTTTGATCTCAACATTGCGCTCCAGGATCTGTTCTGTGCTAAGGGCACTCTCTTTAACCTCAGAATCCGGTACGGTGATCTGTTTGATCTCTCGGTTAAGCAAGAAACTCAAATAGTTATAAAGAAGCTTTTCATTTGCTCTCATCTCATTGAGTTTTCGTTCGACGTTGGAACGCTTCGCCTGTACTTCAAGCAGGTCGATACGTTTTGCATACCCTTCATTGATCATGAACTGTGTCGTCTCTTCAAGGGTTGTGATATTGTCATTAATAGTGGTTAGGTTTTCGATCGCCTGTTTGAGCAGCGCCATGTCATAAAAAGCTTTACGTGTCTCATAGATCTTAGAGCTGACAGTTTTGTCTGTTTCAAGCGTTTGCATCTTCTCCATTGAGCGGCCGATGTCAGTATAACCGCTGATCTTACCGCCGGTGTAGATCGGCAAAGTGTATTCAAGTTTGGTTTGGAAATAGTTTGTACTGCCAGGATTGTTGAGGTTATTTGGTTCTGTTGCCAAGAGTTCAGGAGCATTGCCCGGTAGTCCAGGCATACCCGCTAAGAACTCATCAAATCCAAAATCGTTAAATGAGGCTTGACGTGAGGTCAACTTAAAACCAAAGACATTGCCGGCATCATCAGAGTTCGCGGCATTTAAAACAAGGTCTAAACTACCCCAATTCATGGAACTTACCTGATCGGTCTTTGCCTGAGTACTTTGCAGCTCAAGTTGCGCCGCTTTGATCTCAAGGTTGTCTTGTTTTAAGATCTCTATCGCCTCATTTAAAGTAAGATCATGCTCACTAGAGAGGGTCGCCCCATAGAGAGATAGACTCACTGCAAGTAAGCTGCTTATCATCTTCATGTTTGCTCCTTCTAAAATTAATCATAATTATCTATATAAATTATATCATGAAATTATATATATCATATATCAAAAAAATATCACATTGACGATTAAAATAGGCAAAATAAACATATAATATCGTCAGAAGATGAGCGTTTATGCAGAAAGTTGTAAATAGGGTATAAATAGGGTAAAATTTCAAAAAATATATCATGAAAAGGCCTTCACTATGGCAGTAATCAGTATGGGAGACATCAAAAAAGGTGTCCGTTTAGAGATCTCGGGTGTACCGTATAGAGTAGTAGAATTCCAACATGTTAAGCCGGGTAAAGGTGCGGCATTTGTACGTTGTAAGGTTAAAAGCTTCGTAAATGGCAAGGTTGTTGAGAAGACGATTCATGCCGGTGATAAGTTTGAGATTCCAAACTTACAGTACAAAACGATGCAGTACCTATATGATGATGGTGAGATGTACCAGTTTATGGACAACGAGACATACGATCAGCTGGGTCTTAGCTATGAGCAGTGTGAAGATGCCAGTAAATGGTTCAAAGATGGTATCAACGTCGAGATCATTCTTCACAACAACAAAGCGATCAGTGTAGAAGCACCGGCAACGATGGAGTTGGAAGTGACTGAAACCGGTCCTAAAGACAAGGGTGACACGTCAAGCGGTTCTAAAAAACCGGCAATACTTGAGACCGGTGCTGTTATTCAGATCCCTTACCACGTCTTGACGGGTGATATCGTAAAAGTAAACACAGTAGACTCAGAATACCTAGAAAAAGTTAAATAATTAAAAGTTCCAGCTTCGGCACACCTAGCACAAAAATTTGACACTCGGCGTACCGATGTACGCTGTCGGTCAAATATTTTGCACAATCTGCACCAAATCTAAAACTTTTAAAAGTTCAGAACTGGTTAAGATGAGCTCCGCCATCTTTTCATAATAGATTTCCCATTTCCCATTTCCCATTTCCCATTTCCCATTTCCCATTTCCCATTTCCCATTTCCCATTTCCCATTTCCCATTTCCCATTTCCCATTTCCCATTTCCC
>JBATWM010000039.1:0-21406 GCA_049672605.1 Sulfurimonadaceae bacterium | reverse complement strand
AATTGTATCATCCCGTCAATCGGTGATGAAGCGGTTGCGTATGGGCGTTTTGGGATACGGCCTGCAAGGTAGCTCATACGACCCGCGCGAATAGCGTGTTTCATCGCTTCGGCCATGAGCATCGGGTTCTGTGCCTGTGCAATAGCGGTGTTCGTGAGTACACCGTCGGCACCAAGTTCCATTGCATAAACGGCATCACTTGCACAACCGATCCCGGCATCAACGATGATAGGCAGGTTAACCGCTTCACGGACAAAGACAATATTGTATGGGTTTTGAATACCAAGACCCGAACCGATAGGCGCGGCTAGTGGCATGATAGCAGCTGCACCGGCATCTTCTAGGCGTTTTGCCATGATCGGATCATCTGATGTGTAGGCCATAATAGTAAAGCCCTCTTTTGAGAGAACCTCACACGCTTTGATCGTCTCTAAAACATCAGGGTATAGTGTTTTTTGCGTATCACCGATAACCTCAAGTTTGATAAGGTCGATCCCTGTCGCTTCGCGAGTCAGACGAAACGTTGTGATCGCCTCTTCGGCTGTCACACAGCCTGCAGAGTTAGGTAGAAATTTAACATTTGTTCCTGCGAAAGTGTCACGCAGGTTCTCTTTGCTTGGGTCAGTAATGTTCAGACGACGGACAGCCACGGTGATAAGTTCTGAGCCCGATGCCAGTGTTGCCGCTTTAGTCGTTTCGAAGTCAGCGTATTTACCACTTCCAACAATGAGGCGACTGCCAAGTTCATATTTTCCAATTTTTAAAATGTTATCCATTGTGTCTCCAAGTATTGGGTAGATGTTTGATTATACATCTAATTATTGTTGCGTTTATAACATAGTCACTCTGTAAACTGACTTACTTCCCCTGATGCTTATCGCTCTTTAAGAATTTGAACAATGGCCTCAGGGAGCAGCTGGTGCTCCAAGATACGGATCTTTTTGGTGAAACTCTCAAGCGTTTCATCTTCTGTTTTACTAAAAGAGTCTTGGACAATGACTTCACCACCGTCGAGTTCAGAGCTTACCCAGTGGACACTGATGCCACCATTGAGCTCAGAACTTTGAAAACTCTGCTCAATGGCATTGCCGCCTTTAAACAGAGGCAGAAGAGAAGGATGTACATTGATAGCTCTGATGTTGTCCGTGACAATAGGTGTCAAGATACGCATAAACCCTGCCATAACAACAAGGTCAGGTGCATAACACTTTATGGTTTGCAGGAGTTCCTTATCAAAACTTTCTCTATTGCTAAAGTTAGTGTGATCGATGACGTTTACAGGAATCAGGTGTGCTTGTGCCTTGGCAATACCACCTGCCTTAGGACGGTTGGTGATAACAGCAGCAACATCAACTTCTCTGTCATGTAGTTTTTCTATGATGTTGAGAAGGTTGGAACCTTCTCCACTAAAAAGGATGACGATTTTTTTACGACTCGTCATTTCACGATTCGTCATTTAGTGACTCCCTGTATTGTGCTGCTGGCTCTTATCATAAAGTAGTGATAGCCTCGATAAGATCATTGGGTGTAAGGGCATAGCTGTTTTTGTCAAACTGCATGGCTGCGGCAGTATGGGCTAAGGAGCCATGCATCGCTGCGTGGATAGTGGTACGGCCCTGCGCCATCAGTGAAGCGATGAGACCGGCCAAGACATCACCGCTTCCCCCTTTGGCTAATATATTTGTACCGTGGGGGTTGATGTAAAAGGTCTCACACTGCGCGATGATGACGTTGGCGCCTTTGAGCAGAAGTGTCACATTAGGGTATTCTCTGCAAAAAAGTTCAACATAGTGAAAACGGTTGTTCTGTAACTCAATAACATCGATGTCGGCAAGACCGCATGCTTTTAAAACGGTTGTAAACTCTTTTGGATGTGGTGTGATAACGAGGTGCTTGCGTGTAAGCAGTGTTGTGAACAGCGGATGGGCAAAGATGTCGGCATCAAGCAGAAGCGGCAGTTCATTGTCGAGCAGAGAGAGAAGCTCTTCATTGGAAAACTCAGTACCAAGTCCCATTCCCAAGACAATAGCAGTGGTTGTTTTTGGCAGTAGGTGTGACTGCATCAACTCATAAGGGATCTGCTCTTGGTCATTGCTTATGAGGGTGACAAGGCCTGCACCAAAACGCAGTGCAGCCGAACCTGTCATTATTGACGCCCCCGGCTTTTCGCCGCAGATCACACCCAAATGCCCGTAGGTGCCCTTGTGGCTATTGTGTTCAAAACGGTGAGGTAGGTGCAGGTCTTCTAGATCCAAAAGCTTCCAGTTTGATGCTCTCTCATAGACCTTTCTGCTGACACCCAAGTCGATGACATAGATGCTGCCTACGATCTCTTTGGCGGCGTCACTGAACATACCGCGTTTAAGTGAGCCCATGGTCAGTGTCACATCTGCGATAAAACTCTCTTCTTCCATCGTGCCGTCAAGACGGAGCCCTGATGGCATATCGCAAGCGATCTTGTCAGCATTGAGATTGTTCATCGCCTCTAACAGCTCTTTCGTCTCTTCATCAAACCTACGACTGAAACCGCTGCCAAAAAGGGCATCGATTAGTACGTCACACTCTTGAAGCTCATCAACAATGGTAACGCCAACAGCTTCTGCGCGCTGGTATTGCAGTTTGGTCATGGTTGATCTTATGCCTAGTGAGAGGTAGAGTGAGACATCAAAATCGCGATGCAACAGCCGAGCAAGGGCGATGCCGTCAGCACCGTTATTGCCGGCACCACAGACAATGCAGATACTTTCATGGTCATCATACTGATTATGGATGAAGTCTGCCATCCCGTCTGCGGCATGCTCCATCAAGAGATCTTCGCTTAGATGGAAGTCGTTGTAACAGCGTTGATCGAGAGAGCTAACCTCTTTGAAAAGATTTTGCATAACTATTCCTGCTTCTTATTTGTATTATTATAGCCAATGAGAGTGAATAGGGGTGAATTGAGTTATAATACGGTTTATGATAAGAACTAACGGTTCAATGCATGGGAGGCACTTAAGTGCCAACAGCACAATACAGGGAGTCACTAAATGACGAATCGTGAAATGCCGAGTCGTAAAAACGATTATAAGTCAATTGTCAAAGAGACACTACAGATCGAAGCCAGTACCCTCACTTTTGCCGCTGAAAATATCTCTGAAGATCTAAACAAGATCATTGAGACGATTTTGGCTTGCAGGGGCAAGTTAATTGTCACAGGTGTAGGTAAGTCCGGACTCATCGGTGCGAAGATGGCAGCCACGTTTGCGTCGACAGGAACACCAAGCTTTTTCTTGCATCCAACCGAAGCGATGCATGGTGACTTGGGTATGATCTCAAAAGATGACGTGGTATTGGCCATCAGTTACAGTGGCGAGAGCGAAGAGTTAAGCTCAATCCTGCCGCATGTAAAACGCTTTGATATCCCACTTATCGGGATGACAAAAAACAGTGCTTCGACACTGGGCAGTTTTAGTGACTTAGTGGTGAAGATCGATGTGCAAAAAGAGGCCTGTCCTCTTGACATTGCACCGACCTCTTCAACCACACTGACACTGGCACTCGGCGATGCCTTGGCGATCTGCCTGATGAAGGCACGTAACTTTAAAAAAGAGGATTTTGCCTCGTTCCATCCCGGTGGTTCACTCGGCCGTCAGCTCTTTGTAAAAGTCGAAGATGTGATGCGAAAAGAGACACTGCCTATTATTAATATGAAGACGCCACTTAAAGAGGCGATCGTGAGTATTAGTGAAGGGCGTATAGGTACGGTACTTCTTGTTGATGACAATAACAAGTTTACAGGTCTTATCAGTGATGGCGACATTCGTCGTGCTTTGCTGAATAAAGATTTCTCCTTGGAGATGCCAGCCTCTGCATTGGCAACCTTGAATCCAAAGACAATTGATGATGCAAGAATGCTTGCAAGTGATGCGTTAGTTCTAATAGAAAAATATAAGATCCAGCTCTTGGTGGTGGTTGATAACGAGAAGAACATTCTCGGTGCCCTGCACCTTCATGACCTGGTAGAAAAGGGAATCGCATGATGCGACTAAATAAATTTATAGCCCACTACTCGACGTATTCACGCCGTGAAGCCGATACGGCAATTCAGGCTGGGTATGTCTATGTAGACGGTGAACTGCAGGACAATCCTGCGACACAGGTAGACGAACGCTACGTAAAAGTAGTGGTCAGTGGGAAGAAGGTCGTTCCAAGCGACCAGTTTACAGTTATTGCCTACAGCAAAGCTAAGGGTGAGCTAGTGACCAAAAGTGACCCGCGCGGCCGTCGTACCATCTACGACACGCTGGACAATAAGTACAAACACTTTATTCCGGTAGGCCGTCTCGATTATGCGACGGAAGGGCTTCTTCTCTTAACAGATGCCTCACGTGTCGCGAATGTTCTGATGACCTCTAGTCTTGAGCGTGTCTACAAGGTTAAGATCAAAGGTCCTGTCTCTGAAGCGATGGAAAGGGGCATGAAAAGCGGGCTTACCCTTGATGATGCCTCTGCCGGCGGGCATGCCCTTAGTGATGTTACTTCAATGAGTTTTGCACCATTTTTTGCCTACAAGATCATAAAAAACCAAGGTGATTACTCAATACTTAAAATCGCTATCGGTGAGGGACAGAACCGTGAGATCCGCCGTTTCTTCGCACACTTTGATGCTGAAGTCGTTGATCTGAAACGTCTCAGTTTCGGCGGTATAGAGTTGAACAACCTGCCAACAGGAAAGACACGCTTTTTAGAGCGTAGTGAGTATGTACACCTTCGTGAGTATTTGGATGCTACCAGAGACGAAGAGAAGATAAAAACAGTGGCAGAAAAGGCACGAACAGTACAAATAGAAGAGGCTGCTAAAGAGAAAGAGAGAGCAGGTTCTAAGCCAAAACCAAAAGTTAGAAATAAAGACACAGCAAAGGTCACAAAAGATAGAAGGAAATAAAAGGAGAGATGGCTGATTTTACCCACCTTTTACGTCCGAGTGATTTTGACAGCGTCTTAGGTCAAGAGGAGCTCTGCAAGACCAATGCCCCTCTGCGCAGGCTCTGTGAAGAGGGTAAGTTGGGACATAGCTTCTTTTACGGTCCTCCCGGTTGCGGAAAGACCACTATTGCCCGTGTCATTGCCAAAGTGATGGACCTCCCTTTTTATGAGTTTAATGCCACCTCCTTAAAAGTAGAACAGCTTCGCAAGATCTTTGACCAATATGCTAATGCCTTGCAGAAACCGCTTATCTTTATCGATGAGGTCCACCGTCTGGCGAAGAACCAGCAAGAGGTGTTACTGCCGGTTATGGAAAATAACAGTGTGTTAGTCATCGGTGCTTCGACGGAAAACCCTTTTTTCTCACTTACGGCTGCGATGCGTTCACGTTCTCTTCTTTTTGAATTGAAACCTATCTCTGTTGAGGCGCTTAACACACTGTTGGAGAAGGCGTTAACATCTGAAAACCTAAGGGTTGAAGAGGATGCAAGAGAGTACCTTTTGCGTTCTTGCGGCGGTGATGCAAGAGGGATGTTGAAACTTTTGGAGTTTGCCTCTGTTTTAGAGACAAACATCACTTTAGAGATGTTGCACTCTCTTCGCCCCAACGCCCAAAGCGGGGGCAGCTCAGAAGCCGGAGTCCATTATGACCTCGCTTCTGCCCTAATCAAGTCGATCCGCGGTTCTGACCCTGATGCGGCTATCTACTATTTGGCACGTCTGATCGAAGGTGGGGAACCGCCGGAGTTTATTGCCAGACGTCTTGTGATACTTGCAAGTGAAGATGTCGGCAATGCCAACCCGCAAGCCTTGACCCTCACGACCTCTGCAATGACCTCAGTAAAGATGATTGGTTACCCTGAGTCACGCATCATCCTCGCGCAAGCCGTCATCTACCTCTGCGCCTCTCCGAAGTCTAACTCTGCTTATATGGCGATCAATGCAGCACAACAAGCGGTACGTTCGGGTGAACTGCTAGATATTCCAAAAAATATTCAACAGCAAAACAGCGGTTATCTCTATCCCCATGACTTTGGCGGTTGGGTAGAACAGCAATACCTTGAGAGACCACTGCATTTTGTCGACTTTAAAGCGATAGGTTATGAGAAAAAAATGGGTGAGTGGTTAGAGATGATTCGAGATACTAAGTCTAGGTCTTCAGAGAAGAGATAAGCATACTATGAGAGTATAAGCTAATGTGTTGAACTCTACTTCACAAGAGGCAGTAGATCCCTGTTTGTAATATAGGTGCTCTTCTCTATATGATTTTTAATACTTTTAATGCGTTTTTCAATTTTTGGATGTGAACTGAAAAGTGAGTATGAATTCTCTTTTGGCAGATGTTTAAAGAAGTCCGTTGAGCCATTAACATGCCCATAATAACAGTTCATTAGTTCAACTGCGTAGAGATCCGCCTCACTCTCCTGTTTTTGTGAAAATTGACTCTCGCTAAGCGCTAGGGCACTATCTAAAACCTCAGAGACATCGGCAAAACCCATAATGTTTCCAATTATAACCGCCAAAAATGTGCGTCCAACACCCTCCAAATGGTCTCTGTTTTTAAAATGACCTATCTCATGGGCTAAGACAAAAAAGAGTTCATTTTCAGAGCGGACACTCTTTAGCAGTTCACTATTGATAATGATTGTTCCACCTGGAAGAGCAAAGGCATTGATATCTTCTGATTGTACAATATGCACAACAAAATTGTAGGGACTGTGTTGGCACTCTTTAGACTCTCTAAGAAGGGTCTTTATAGTCAGTAGCTGTTCGGATTTTGTCTCTGTATTATGATGGTCAGACTGCAAAAATGAAAAAAGTTTTATCTCTTGTTCTGTAGAGATCTTTTTAACCCCATACTCAATTGCTACACCAAAGACAAAATAGAATATCAGGATAATTGTAAGCACTCCCCCAGACATCCAAAGCAGGTCAAACAGAGGAGACTGTTTTGATACATTTACCGTATCATCAGGCAGAGAAGAGTTGAAACTCAATATCTTAGTGCTGTACCGTAGGCTAAAACTTCAACACTGCCAATACTGCCTTTTCGATCATTCTTAGAGATCGAGGCCGTCTCAATTCTAAGATTAATGATCTCATCAGAACCTTTAGCATCCTCTTTCATACGCAAAATGGCTTCACGACGAGCGCGATCAACCAAGCTTTCATAAGAACTTACATTGCCGCCAAAAATATTTCTAAAGGCGGCCATTAAACGTTTAAAGTAATCAATCGAGATGACGACACTTCCATTTACTAAGCGGCTCTCTTTTACCAACTCCGGGTGTAAGGGGTTTTTTAACATCACTGTTGGCAGTGATGCGTACTCAGCTTCTCGCTCTCGAATAGATATATAATGTTTTTTTTCAAGATGTGAACCAACAAAATAACCTAATGTAATAAGTGTTAATACAACTATTAAATCGATCATTATTTTATACTTACAGCTGTTCCATAAACGTAGAGCTCAGCTGCACCGGCAGCAACAGAAGAGGTGGAGAATCGAACATTTACAATTGCATTCGCCCCTAAAGATATCGCTTGTTCTGTCATTCTTTTGATCGCTTCTTCTCTAGACTCTGTTAATAGTTCTGTATAACCTTTAAGTTCACCACCAAAAACATTTTTTAAACCTGCCATGATATCTCTACCAACATGTTTAGCACGAACTGTTGAACCTGAGACAACTCCAAAATGCTCTACAATTGTTTTTCCAGGGATAGACTCTATATTTGTAATATTCACGGTAGTCCTTTAATAAAATAATAAACAGAATTCATATTATCATATAAACAAAATAAAATACATTAAAATATTATGAGACTTGAACAGAAGGCTATATAAGCTACAAAATAGGAGAAGTAGAAGTATATACATTTATCATTGGAGAGAGGAGAAGGAGAGAAAACAGAAAATTAGTAAAAGATTTAATGATGGGGAATTAAAAGCAGGATCTAGCTTATCAGGGTATGAAAGAGATGCTGTTGAACAGTAGTGGTCTTACTGTTCCCGTTTTCTATAGCTGAGTGCTTCAAGAAGGTGGCTTTTTGAGATGTCTTTGGCATTGTCCAGATCAGCAATAGTTCGGGCAACCTTTTGGATCTTTTTGATACTGCGAAATGAGAGTTGATAGCGAATGATGGCTTGCTCTAAAATACTTTTTGCTTCGCTTTCGAGCAGACAATACCTCTCGATGTCACTATCTTCAAGTTGACCGTTGAGACAGTTCTGCCCTCGTGCTATTTGACGTTTATGGGCATAAAGAACCTGTTTGTGCAAGGCTTCTGAACTGAAAGAGGGTTTGTCATCTGGATTGATGTTCTGCATCTGGACATAGAGGTCTATTCGGTCCAAAAAAGGGTCTGACAAGCGGTTTTTGTAGCGCTGTATCTCACGTTCTGAACAGCGGCAATCCTGTGTTGTGCTTAAGAGGTTTCCGCAGGGGCAGGGATTCATTGCGGCTATAAATAGAAAAGAGGTTGGGTATTCGACCTTGGTGTTAACTCTGGAGATACGGATCTTTTTATCTTCCAAAGGCTCACGAAGGGCCTCTAAAACAATTTTTTGAAAGTGAGGAAGCTCGTCAAAAAAGAGAATGCCGTTGTGGGCAAGTCCTATCTCCCCGATCTGCGCCTTGTGACTGCCGCCGCCAAAGACTGACGCGGGTGTTGAGGTGTGATGCGGTGATCTGAAAGGGCGCAGCGGGCTAAAATGTGGTTCAAGACCTTCGAGTGAATCGAGTTTGGCAATGTTAAGCAGTTCGTCCGAGGTAACAGGCGGCAAGATGTAGTGGAGACGTTTTGCTATCATCGACTTACCGCAGCCCGGGCTTCCCTCTAAAAGCAGATTATGCAGGCCAGTGGCACTGACCAAGGCTGCCCGTTTGGCATTCTCTTGCCCCTTGATGTCAACAAAGTCTATAGGATAGTGCTTTTGAAAATAGTAGGTCTCATCTTTGATCTTATAGTTTGGATGTTCGATCTCGGAAGAGTCCTGACGGATGACTTTTTCGTCATCGCCTCTGTAAAAAGCAATAGCATCATTGAGATGTTCGATCCCAATAAACTCTACATTCGGTATGTTACGTACCTTGGAAAGGCTCTCTTTGGGAACAAGTACTTTTTTCATACTGGCACTGTTGGCAAGAGAGAGAACAAGCGGGTAAAGCAGGGCATTCTCTTTGACGCTTCCATCAAGTCCAAGCTCGCCAAAGACATACCAATCGGAGAGGTCGATCTCTGCACTGTCAAGCGCGATAAGAAGGGCGATACTGAGGTCAAAGTGTGAACCGTTTTTGTTGACATCGGAGGGAGATAGGTTTATGGTGATCCGTTTAGGGGGAAAAACAAAGTCGTTTGACAAGAGGGCAGATTTGACACGTTCTCTAGCCTCGTTAATAGCAGTCGAAGCCATACCGACAATGGTGAAAGAGGGGAGCCCTTTGGTTAGGGTCGATTCAACAGAGACAGGGATGGCTTCAATACCTTCGAGTGTGGCGCACTGTAGTTTTTTCATCTGAATAATATAGCAATTAATAACTAAAATAAATATAATTTAGTATACTTTTGGGCAATTTGCAATATTATTGATGCGTTGATGCAAGTTGAAATATGATGTGTAATTTAATGGAGAGTGCAATGTTGTTGATTAGTTTGGTTCTTGTTTCAGTTGTGGCATTGATTCTCTTTGAGTTTTATCGACAGATAAATCGAAGGTGGGGAGAAAACCCATGAGTAAGAGTGTAAGAAGGGTTCGGTTATGCTTTATGAGCAGATGCGTGTAAAGCAGACAGGCAACGTGGATCGCCTTGCCTTTTACACATCAACGCATTTACAACTTATTTGTGACCTTTAACAGGTTGTGCACAAGTCGCTTTTATCGTCATCGTAAAACCAATGTTGACATCACTCCAAGTTTTACCTTGATGGAGTGCATAACAGGCGGTATTAATCGATTTAAGTGCATGTTTCGCCTTAAAGTCGATTATGTCGATCACACCGTTCGCACTCAACTTTCCATCACTGAAGCTATATTTCATTGGGACATCACGGGTAACACCATTCATCGTAACTGAGAGAGTCAGGGAACCGCTTTTTCTTGCATCTTTATCTTTTTTTAGACTCACGATCACTGCTTTGATATCCGGTCCGGCCATCCGTTTAAAAAATTCGTTGAGAAGTTTTTCATCACGCCCTCTGTTTTTCGAGTCAACACTGGCAACATCGATGTTGACACTTGAACCTGCCAAAAGTGTGTTCAGGTCTGTTGCTTCAGTTGTGACTGTTTTAAAGTTAACGGTACTAAAGTGACCGCCGACACCAATTTTCTGCGGTGTTTTAAACGATTCCCATGTCACATCGACATTGCTGGGTTGAGAAAAGGTACAGCTGGCTTGAGCTAAACCAAAGACAAGAATAAGTGAGAGTGCGATTTTTTTCATGTGAATACTCCAATGTTTATTCGATTATAGCAAATTGATAGTATATTTACATTTGATTTTGTAAGGAAGATATAGGCTAAGAGATATTTAGAGATCTACAGGAAAATTGATGATGCTGTTTTGAAGGCGAATCTTGTCGATCGGATCGGTACTCTACAAAATGTAAATCACAGATCAGAAAGTGAAATGAGGAGAAGCCTAGTAACGGTTGCCCATAGGTGCATTAATAAGATTAAAAAACTCAGCTCTTGTCTTTTCATCTTTTTTAAAGAGACCGCGAAGCGCACTTGATGTCGTGGTTGAATTGATCTTCTGAACACCGCGCATCTCCATACACATGTGACGTGCCTGGATGACAACAGCCACACCTTTTGGGTCAAGCGCATCCATAATGGCTTCAGCGATCTGCTCTGTCAGCTGCTCTTGGATCTGCATACGGCGTGAGAAAACGTCGACAACACGTGGGATCTTAGAGAGCCCGACCACTTTTCCGTTAGGAATGTAAGCAATGTGTGCCCGTCCGATAATCGGCAGAAGGTGGTGCTCACAGGTCGAATAGAGCTCTATATCTTTAATAAGCACCATCTCATCATTAGAACTGGTGAAAATAGCGGACTGCAGGATCTCTGTAGGATCTTCTTTGTACCCGCCATACATAAACTCAAAGGCTTTAAAAACACGCTCTGGTGTCTTTAAAAGACCTTCTCGTTCAGGATCTTCACCAACACTTTTCATCATGGTTTTGACGGCAGATTCAAATGCTTCTTGTTCGTTGTTTTTCACAGTAATACTTTTCTTTTAATTTATAAAACAATACCATGAAATGACTGAGAAAAATCCATTTTAAAAGAGTTGTATTCATATATAAGCTTGAAATATTGTAACAGCTGAGGGTGAAGAGGTCTTGTTCTAATAGAGTTGTTAGCACTTTTTAGATATTATTGCCAAAATTTTTATCCAGCCTAGAGCGATATTTACGCTTAAAAATGGCACTACAAAAGGGACCAAATGAACGTTACAACTAACAAAATCGATGGTGCAAATGCAACAATCGCAGCAACAATCACAAACGACGCAATCGCTGCTAATGTAGATAAGATCGCAAAACAACTTGCGAAGACGACTAATATTCCAGGTTTCCGTAAAGGTAAAGTACCTGTATCTGCTGTTATAAAACAGTATGGTGAGAAGTTAGATCAAGATGCAGAAGCGGAAGCACTTCGTGAAGTACTTTCTGCTGGTCTTAAAGAGATCGGTGTTGAAAACGAGGCTATGATCGGTGAGCCGCAGGTGACTAAGTTTGACAAAGGTGCTGATAGCATCGATGTTGAAGTAACCGTTGCTATGCGCCCTGAGATCGACCTTGGTGACTACGCTAAACTTGTTCCGGCGTTCAAAACGCCTAAAATTACGGCAGCAGCGGTAAAAGATCGTATTGACGAACTTGCTATGCAGCAAGCTGAGCTTGTAACTGTTGACGAAGAGCGTGCACTTGTTTCTGGCGACACGGCAGTAATCGACTTTGAGGGTTCTGTTGACGGTGAGCTTTTCGAAGGCGGCGCAGCACAAGGTTTCGCACTAACTCTAGGTACTAACCAGTTCATCCCAGGTTTTGAAGACCAGGTAATCGGTATGAGCAAGGGTGAAGAGAAAGTGATCAAAGTTACTTTCCCAGAGAACTACGGCGGTGAAGCACTTGCCGGTAAAGATGCTGAGTTCAAAGTAACTGTTCACGAGATCCAGATGAAAAAGAAACCGCGTCATGATGCTAAACTTGCTGCAAAAATGCTTCCAGGAGAAGAAGATGCGACAATGGAGATGCTAAAAGAGAAGGTCCAAGAGCAACTTGAGAATGAAGAAAAAACTAAACTTTACAATGACGAACTTAAGCCACAGGTTCTTGAAGCACTTGTAGCGAAGATCAATGTTGACCTTCCAAAATTTGTTGTAGAGCAAGAGATGGATATGGCACTTAACAAAAAAGCGCAGTCTATGAGCGAAGATGAGATCAAAGAGCTTCAAGAAAATGTAGAGAAAGTAACGGAGATTCGTGAAGAGGGCCGTGAAGATGCTGAGCGTTCTGTAAAAGCTACTTTTATTATCGATGCCCTAGCTAAAGCTGAAGGTATCGCTGTTGAAGAGCAGGAAGTAATGCAGACTATCTACTTCGAAGCTATGCAGATGGGTCAAGACCCTGCCGCTGTTTACAAGCAGTACCAAGAGTCAGGTTATCTTCCAGCTGTTCAGATGGCAATGGTAGAGGACAAGGTTCTTTCTAAACTGCTTAACGACACTAGCAAAGACGCGTAATGAGTTATATCCCTTACGTTGTTGAGAAGACAGGTCGTGGTGAACGTTCTTATGACATCTACTCACGTCTTTTAAAAGATCGTATCATCATGTTAAGTGGTGAAGTGAACGATCAGGTTGCATCAACAATCGTAGCGCAGATGCTTTTTTTGGAAGCAGAAGACCCTGAAAAAGATATCTACTTCTACATCAACTCTCCAGGTGGCGTTGTTACGTCTGGAATGGCGATGTATGACACTATGAACTACATCCGTCCTGATGTTGCAACGATCTGTATCGGTCAAGCGGCATCAATGGGTTCATTTCTACTAAGTGCCGGTGCTAAAGGTAAGCGTTTTGCTCTTCCTCATGCACGTATTATGATCCACCAACCACTTGGTGGTGCCCAAGGACAAGCGAGTGATATCGCTATCCAGGCAAAAGAGATCTTACGTATGAAAGCAGAACTCAATGAGATCTTGGCGAAAAACACAGGTCAAAAGATCGAAACGATCGAAAATGATACTGACCGTGATAACTACATGAGTGCACAAGAGTCAATGGACTATGGTCTAATCGATGAAGTGCTAACTAAAAAAGAGAAAAGCGAATAAGCTTCTCTTTTAAAGAACAACTATGATCCTTCCAATTGTAACTTATCCCGATAAACGTCTTAAGCTTGTCTCTAAGCCTGTTAGTGCGTTCAGTGCTGATCTACATACTTTTTTAGATGACATGTATGAGACTATGATTCAGACTAATGGCATCGGTCTTGCAGCGATCCAAGTTGACCGTGCTATTGATGTCCTTATTATTAACCTTCCCAATGATGATGAGGAAGGAACACAAGACAAAGCAAACCTTCTTGAGATCATTAATCCTACTATCACTTATAGTGAAGGGACAACGGTCTATCAAGAGGGTTGTTTGAGTGTACCGAAGTTTTACGAAGATGTGGAACGTTTTGAGAAGATCGGTATTACGTATCATGACCGTCACGGTAATGAATGTTCATTAGATGCTGAAGAACTTTTAAGTATTGCCATTCAACATGAGATCGATCATCTGCGAGGGAAGCTTTTTATTGAGAGACTTTCATACGCGCGTCGTAAGAAGTTTGAAAAAGAGTATAAACGTATGCAAAAAGAGCGCAAAGCTAAAAAGTCGTAGCTGGGTCTGCCCCCTTGGGTATCAGCGCATCTCACGTTATTAATATTACTTTACTCTTCACTAAACATACATTTAGTATGTTTAGTTTGAGATATCGTACCGGTTGTACGCTATCGGTCAAACGTTTTGCACAACCTGCACCAAATCTACGACTTTTTAAAGTCTTGTTTTGATAAAAATCTACTGCCATTTCTGGATCACTTCAGTACAATCTCCACCAAAACAAGGGTACCGCTCGCGTAGCGATGTTTCCTCGAAATCTACAACTTTTTACTGATTAGGGCTTTTTTTGATGAGCTGGTTCTGCCCCTTGGGTATCGCCATCTTTTCACTTTTTACGCGATTAATCCACTCTATATGTTATTGGAGTAGAATATAAGAAAGTGATTCTATATAATACGGCTTTTACAATATATCAGGGATAGATTTGACGCAAGAAAAAAGATTTAACAAAGAAGTTTTTTATATCAACATATTGATCGGGCTGCTTTTTGTTGTGATGGTCGTAGTTGGTTATCAAACTTTAAATAACCAGAAAGATAGCATTACGATCGAGGTTGAGAATACGGCAAGTGAGTTTGAGACACGTATTAAAACAGGGGTAGGCTCCATTCTTTATCTTCATTCTGCTGCCGGTGAGATCTACAAAAATAGAGAGGTCCCGCTGAAATATGTTGAAAAAGTACATGAGGTCAATGCCAAAGGCGATTTTGTTTTAGATATCCCTGAACTCTCTAACTTAACAGGTTTCGGCGGTATGGAGAGCTCAAGAAAAGTTGTTCATGAGATGGCGAGCTCCTTGGCTTTGACGCGATACTTTAAAATTGTTAAGGGATTAAACAAGAGTTTTGTACGAGTTTATTATGCTTCAAAACATAACTTTTCTACGAGTTACCCTTATGTCTGGTCAGATCAGTTTATGTGGAATGCCTCTTTGCTTGAAAAACCTCTTTGGCGCTTTGCAACACCAAACCTAAATCCCAAAGGCGCTCTCTTTTTTACCCCTCTGCATAAATGTGTACGAAAAAAGAAAGTCCTGGTCACCATTGGACACCCTATATATAACCGCAAAGAGTTTCTTGGTACTGTAAACCTTGACATAGCGGTAGCTTCCGAGAGTGCTTTTTTAAAGAGTAAAAATCTTCATGGTGGAACCTATGTCATTGTTAATCGCGAAGGAGAGATCGTTGCGGCAAGTGGACTTGATGGGTACTCCAGTGATGTTATTCATCATGCAAATAAGTTGCTTACTCCAGAGATCTTGGCAACAGAGGCAACAGACGAAGAAGGTGTCTCACTGGGCAGTGATTATGTCTATGTCAAAACCTTTGAAAGTGCGCCTTGGAAACTCTACTATATTAAAAACAGAGTAGATGTCTATATCAACTCGCTCTATTATGTCGGGATGATGTTTATTGTCATACTCTTGCTCTTTAGGGTTAAAACCCTGATAAAACGTCTTTCATCGTCTCGTGATGAACTTGAACGTCAAGCCTTAACAGATCCGATGACAAAGCTTTACAATAGACGTTATCTGTCAGAGATCACACAGCACCTTTTGGGATTGATGCGTCGTAACAACTCACAACTCGCAGTGGTGATGCTGGATATTGATAAGTTCAAGAATGTCAATGATACGTATGGTCATCTAGTAGGTGATGATGTGATCATCAAACTTGCCCAGACCCTTCAAAAACATACACGAAAAAGTGATGTGACCTGTCGTCTTGGCGGCGAAGAGTTTGTTGTCCTTTTACCTGAAACAGCACTTGAAGGTGCTATGTCAGTGGCTGAGACCTTGCGCAGTGAGGTTGAAAAACTGTTGCTTACGCTGGGTGATGAGATAGAGCTTCGTTTTACCATTAGTATAGGTGTTTCGCAGGTTAAGATAGGTGAGAAGAATTTTGATGCGGCAATGACACGTGCTGATGCAGCTCTCTATGAGGCAAAAGAGAGTGGTCGAAATAGAGTCTGTCGAGCCAGACCTGATACTGAGTCTGACTGAGGGGTCTCAAGATACGTATCCATTTCTTAAAGCAAAACTAGTATAAAGAAACCTTAAGCAAGCTATAACAACCCATAGTTTATCATCTCACCATCGAAATAGGATAAATATTGTCCTATTTAAATTAATAATCATTATCGAGGGAAATATATGCAAGTTTATATGGATAACAATGCTACAACAATGGTAGACCCTCAGGTACTTGAAGCGATGATGCCATACTTCACAGAGCAGTATGGTAACCCAAACTCACTACACAAGTTTGGTACAGCTTCTCATCCTGCTATCTCTAAAGCGATCGACCAAGCTTACACTGCGATCAATGCAGCTGATGCTGATGATATCATCTTTACATCATGTGCAACAGAGTCAAACAACTGGGTTTTACAGTCAGTATGGCTAGATAAAATCGTAAATGGCGATAAAAATCATATCGTTACGACAGAAATTGAGCACCCCTCAGTACTCTCTACATGTAAGTTCTTGGAAGAGCAAGGTGTTAAGGTCACATACCTACCAGTTAATGAACAAGGTATAGTAGAAGCACATACGGTTAAAAGTTTTATTACTGAAAAGACGGCTTTAGTCTCTGTAATGTGGGCTAATAATGAAACAGGAATGATCTTTCCAATTCAAGAGATTGGTGAGATCTGTAAAGAAAAAGGTGTACTTTTTCATTCAGACGGCGTTCAAGCTGTAGGTAAAATCCCTGTTGATATGCAAGCTGTAAACGTTGACTTTATGTCAATGAGCGCGCATAAATTCCATGGACCAAAAGGTATCGGTGCCTTATATATTAAAGATTCTCAAGCACTCTCTCCATTAATGCATGGTGGTGAGCACATGGGTGGGCGTCGTTCAGGAACACTAAATGTTCCATATATTATCGGTATGGGTAAAGCGATGGAACTTGCAACGCAAAACATTGAAGAGAAAATGGCAAAAATCGGGGCACAACGTGACCGTTTAGAAGATGCTTTATTAGAAGCAATTCCAGAAACATTCACGGTCGGTGATCGCAGTAACCGTACACCAAACACGATTCTTATCTCAATCCGCGGGGTTGAAGGTGAAGGTATGCTTTGGGACCTTAATAATGGTCAGATCGGTGCATCAACAGGTTCGGCCTGTGCATCAGAAGATCTAGAAGCAAATACAGTTATGTTAGCTATCGGTGCTGATAATGAGCTTGCTCATACAGGTATCCGTTTAAGTCTTAGCCGTTTTACAACAGATGAAGAAGTTGAGTATGTTATCAGCCACTTTAAAGATGCCGTAACACGTTTACGTGCGATCTCATCTTCTTTTGCAAAAGTACAACCTACTCCGGGGGGCGAAGTTCAAGAGTGCGAACTTCACCACCACTAAAATATTAGATAGAAAGGATAATTTATGGCAAAAAATGACATTTTAGGCGCTTCTCTTTGGGACGCGTACTCAAACAAAGTAACAACATTGATGAATAACCCTCAACACCAGGGTGAGATCACAGAAGAAGAGGCTGCGGCACACAACAACAAACTTATTGTTGCTGATTTTGGTGCAGAATCTTGTGGTGATGCCGTACGTCTGTATTGGGAAATTGACCCAGAGACAGACAAAATTGTTAACTCTAAATTTAAGAGTTTTGGTTGTGGTACGGCGATTGCATCTTCTGATGTTATGACAGAACTTTGTATTGGTAAAACAGTTCAAGAAGCGGTTAAAATTACAAACATTGACGTTGAATTCGCAATGCGTGATAACCCAGAAACACCTGCTGTTCCACCACAGAAGATGCACTGTTCAGTAATGGCGTACGACGTTATTAAAAAAGCAGCTGGTCTTTACATGGGCGTTGATGCTGAGTCTTTTGAAGACGAGATCATTGTGTGTGAATGTGCACGTGTTTCTCTTGGAACACTTCAAGAGGTCATCAAACTAAACGACTTGACAACTGTTGCTCAGATCACAGACTATACTAAAGCAGGTGGTTTTTGTAAGTCTTGTATCAAGCCTGGTGGTCACGAAGATCGTGAGTACTACCTAGTTGACATCCTTGCGGACACACGTAAGCAGATGGACGAAGAGAAGATGGCAGCGGCAGCAGATGCTGGTTCTGCTGGTGACTTTGAAACAATGACACTTGTTCAGCAGATCAAAGCGATCGATGCTGTAATTGACGAAAGCGTTCGCCAGTTCCTAGTAATGGATGGTGGTGACATGGAAGTTATAGACATTAAAAACTCTGACGAATATGTTGATGTTTACATTCGTTATCTTGGTGCATGTTCATCTTGTTCATCATCAGCAACAGGTACACTTTACGCCATTGAGTCGACACTTAAAGAGAAACTTTCTAACAAGATCCGCGTACTTCCAATCTAACCCTTTTTCCCGCTCTAAGCGGGATTACCTCTTTTCTGCTTATTGATTAAAAAACCGACAAATTCCCTTTTACAAATTTACTTTTTTGTAGTTATAATAGTTCTATCTTAGCTGAAGGATCGACCTTGAGTGATTTACAGAACTGCTACCTCCTAGACACCTCCGTTATCTTAGATGATCCTATTAATATCCTCAGAATCTCTGAGAACAATGAAAATATAGTTGCTATTACAGACGTTGTCCTAGCCGAACTTAACAACAAAAAAGATGATATGCGCTCGGATGCAGGCTTTCGTGCAAGAGAGTTTTTTAGACTCTCTGATAATGATATGGGCGCAACGATCAACTTTGAAGATCTGCCTGATTGCCTTAAACATTGTCTTAATAGTGAAACATGTATAGATGATCTCTATTACCGGTTGGTCCTGCCGTTTGAACCGTCGGTCTTGGGTAACCATGAGTTTGATAACAAGGTACCGCTTTATATAGTCTATCGCAGTAATTATCGTATGGATCGCACCTATAGTGAGGCCAAAGGGCTTAACGATGCCAAGATCGGAGAGATCGCTAAAGATTATGGTCTGACACTGTTGACTAATGACATCTCATTTAAGATCGCTGCAGAAGTGCAAGGTATTGCTTCTGAAAGTATTCGTAACTCACGTGTTGAAAATGTTGATACTATAGAGTTTGCACACTGCTATTATTATGATGGTGAGCCTATGATCGATGATGAAGATGAACACCACGACTTCGAGCAGATCACTTTTATAGAAAAAGCGAAGAGTGAACAAAATGAGATCTACGAAACGGGTATTCAACGCTATGCGATAACGATGCATGACACGCTGGAATGGTGTGATTTTGATAAACGTTTTGGCGAATATTTTGATGAGGATCTCATTCGCCCTATCAATCTGGAGCAGAAATTTTACTACACTATAATGACCCATCCGCACAACAGTGTTACTGTCGTTGGTGGATCGACAGGCTCTGGAAAAACATTGATCGCTCTGCAGGCGGGCTTGGAATTGGTAAAAGAGGGGATTGTTGAGGGGATAGTCTACGCACGTAATACGGTGACCTCAAGTGATCCACAGGCGGAACTTGGTTACCGTAAAGGGGATCAGGAGCAAAAACTAGGCTATTTTATGTTCCCGCTCTACTCAGCTATCAACTTTACTATCGAACATCAAACGAAACACTCCATCGATGCACAGATAGAGTATACGGGTAATATCAGCTCGACAAAACGTGAAAATGCGACCGAACAGTTTATGGCCAAGTACAATATCGAGGTGATGGATATTGCCCATATGCGCGGTACGACAATTTCACATAAATTTGTCATTATTGATGAAGTTCAGAACATGACCAACGCTACTTTAAAACTAATCGGTACCCGTATGGGGGAGGAGACACGCTTGGTTGTTATGGGTGACCCACATCAGATCGATCATCCGTTTTTGTCTAAACGTCGCAATGCACTGGTCTCGCTGCTTCAAAAAGCGAAATATACGGATTTTGTCGCCGGAATTCAACTCCGTCATACCATCCGTAGCGAGGTTGCAAGCTGGTTTGATAAACACCTTTAGTGAGTAAAGATATTTACCGATACTTGTGTAGAATAACGTTTATGAAACAAGTCTATAAATTAACTCTTTTACTGATTATGACAGCTGTTTTTGTCGGCTGTAGTGATGATAATCGTCAAACCCCTTACATGATGGGTGAGAAGCCTGCTGAGCAGAAGCGGGTGTACACCGTTGAAAACAAAAATAAAAACAGCGCGGTCACCATTGCGACCATCGAAGCTGAGACGCAAAAAGAGATCGCCAAGATCAACAAAGAGCGCGACGTAGAGCTTCAAAAGATGGAACAAAATACTAAGCTTGCTGAACTGAAGACGAAAAATGAGATGGCTATAAAAGAGCATAATCTCTCTGCTTTTGTAAAAGAGAGTGAGTTCGCCTTTAAAAACAGTACTCTGATCGTCATTGCACTTGCAATGATCTCTTTTCTTGCCCTTACGTTGTATATCTTTAGAAAACGCCGTGAAGACAAGATGAAGATGCATGAAGATGAGCTGCAAAAAGAGATGTATATCCGAGATAAAGAGCTGCAGGTAAAGATGGCCGAAAAGATCCTTGACACCATTGCCAGTGGAAAACTCTCTGAAGAGAGAGAGCAGCATCTCTTAGAGACACTCGATAAAACGACACCTAGTTTGCCACATAAGAAGTAGCTTTTTCGGGTTGCCTATCCTTCGTCATCTCTGTCAATATGGGAATTTAAAGTTCATTTGACCTCTTAACCTTTACTTTATTTTGGATTTTATTGACTACACTCTTTCCTTTTTTACTCGCAAAAAACGAAACCAAAAAGCGCTCGCGACGGCTTCAAGCCCGATGGCTATCGGGTACCTTCCTTTCACTCATTCCTTCCCTAAAAACGACTAACTCGCTATGCTCAAACAAAGCCGTTTTCTTTACGGTCACTCTCTCCCTCCAGTCAGCTTTGCAGATGCCACGAAAAAAGCCAAGCGGTGGCGCATTGATTTGAATGTAAAAGCTAAAGCTTTTGACTTAGTTTGAGTATTGTCGACAAGTTACTACGTCTTGGTACAGTTATTGAAGTCGGAGGGGTTTCGTGGTTTTTTGAATATGATACTTCTATCAGTAACTAAACCCGTCATCGCACTTTCTTCTTTTCGTTAGGTTTATTCTTTGTGCGAGCAAAGAAGAAAAGTAACATACTAGTGATATGAAGTAATTAAAGAAATTTGATAGGTTAGAGAAGAAGTTCTCAATAGAAAAGTATATCGTTCAACATAAAAACTAAGTAGAGGAAGTGAAAGGCAAAGTTTTACGCCTTGTAGTACCCTTTGACACCATCCATAGTCCGTCCCATATTAAGAAGAACCATATCGGCAACAACAAGCGCTGCCATCGCTTCAGCCACAACAGAGCCCCGAATAGCAACACAAGGGTCATGTCGTCCTTTTAGGGCAAAGTCGACCTCTTCATCATGCGTCGTTGTCGTATGTTGTTCCATAAAAATAGAAGGGGTCGGTTTAAAGTAGACGTTTAGGCGTACCTCTTCACCGTTACTGATACCACCTAGAATGCCACCAGCATGATTAGACTCAAACCCGCTGTTACGGA
>JBATWM010000038.1:0-26492 GCA_049672605.1 Sulfurimonadaceae bacterium | reverse complement strand
TACCAAGTACTTTTTTACCCGCCTCAGCGTGCGCTTTAACAGCTTTCATGATCGGTGATTTAGAAGCGATAGCACCTGAGCGAAGGTAGTCACCGTAAGAGAATCCACCCGCAATGACAACAAGGTCAACATCATCAGAGATACTTGTCTCTTGGTGCCAAAGGATCGCTGTTTCAGCACCTAGCTTTTCAAAAGCGTACTGTGTATCGTACTCACAGTTAGTTCCAGGAAATTGAACAATACCTACTTTCATTATGCAATGATCTCTATTTCGTAGTCTTCGATAACGGTGTTGGCAAGAAGGTCCTCACACATCTGTGTCACCTCTTCACGAGCAGCAGCCTCATCTTTAGAGCTAAGTTTCAGTACAACTTGGCGTCCAACACGTACGTCTTCAACATTCTCAAAATGAAGAGAATCAAGTGCGTGATGCACTGCCTTACCTTGAGAGTCAAGTACACCGTTTTTGAGTGAGATATTAATAATAGCAGTCATTGTTTTCCTTATTTGTTTAAAATTCTGTTGAGTACTTCTTCGTAAGCAAGTGTCAGTCCGCCCAGACCTTGATGGAAATGGTCTTTGTCCATTGTAATTATCCTTTGACTATGATGAGGGCTTTCATGATGTCAGTCCCTTCTTTGAGTTGAATGTCTTTTGTTAGCTGTTCTTCGGTGATGATGTTTTTGTCATCTTCTTTTTCATCATCATCTTTTTTCTCTTTTTCCCCATTGACTTTTTCAAGTTCACCTTCGAGGTGCTTTTTAAGGTCAGCCTCTTTAAGTGCGAACTTGTTCTCTCTGGTGTCGACAGTTCCGGCAAGAACCTTGATGTCCGGTGTAACACCGACTGCTTGGATGGTACGTCCGCTTGGCAGGTAGTAACGTGCAACGGTCAGTTTGATAGCATCGGTTGCCGTAATTGGCAAGATGACTTGTACTGAACCTTTACCAAAGGTCTTTGTTCCAAGAACAACAGCGCGTTTGTGGTCTTGAAGCGCGCCGCCGACGATCTCAGATGCCGAAGCACTACCGCCGTTAACAAGAACAAGCAGAGGCGCTTTTGTTAAGGTCGTTTCCGCTTTGGCACTGTAGGTCTCATTTTCACGAGAGTCACGACCTTTTTGAGAGACGATAATACCTTCATCAACAAAGATATCAACGAGTCCAACAGCTTGGTCAAGGAGACCGCCCGGGTTGTTACGCAGGTCTAAGATGATCCCTTTGGTTGCTGCCTGATGCTGTTTTATCGCTTTTGAGACACCTTCAACCACTTTTTTATCAAAGCTTGTCACCCGGATATAGAGAATATCATCACCGACAGTCTTGGAATAAACAGACTCGATCTTGATGATGTCGCGAATGATATGGATGTCAAGAGGCATTGGCTCACCTGTACGCACGATAGTCAGGTCGATCGGGTCCCCTTTTTTACCGCGCATGATGCCAACGGCTTCGTCAAGTCCCATACCAAGGGTTGACTTGTCATTGATCTTCAAGATGATGTCACCGGCTTCCATACCGGCTTTGTCTGCAGGTGTGCCTTCGATAGGTGCGATGACAGTCAGTGCGCCATCTTTCATACCGACAGTAATACCTAAGCCGCCAAACTCACCATTGGTCTGAACTTTGAGGCTCTCAAAACTTTTAGCGTCAAGGTAGTTTGAGTGGGCGTCAAGGTTGGTCATCATCCCTTTAAGCGACTTGTCCATCAACTCTTCGATAGTGAGGCTGTCTACATTGTATTTTTCGACAATGCTGAGTACTTTTGTAAATTTTGCCAGTGCTTGTAGACGAGACGCTTCTACGGTTGGCTGACCACTAGGTGCTTTAGCCATCTCTTCTTTGGCAAAAAGTGTTGTATTGAAGGTGAGACTTGCTGCTATGACAGCACTTAGCGCACCCAGAAACATAAATTTTCTATTTTTCATTGATAACCATTCTTGCTAGTGATTTTAAAGGTGATATTATAGTTAAATGTTGGTTAATTATCAATTTCTAAATTGATGGTCTTATTGGCATCTTTCTCTCATTCTCATAAAGAGGGGAATTTACAACCTATTTAGTCTCAACAGCTTTCATTAAATCATGACCTTTATCGACTACTCTTTCTTTTTTTACGACTCGGCATTTAGTGCCTCCCTGCATTGAACTGTTGGTTCTTATTCTTTGCTAAAAAAAGAAACAAAAAAAGCTCTCGAATCGGCTTCGAGCCCGATGGCTATTGGGTACTTCACTTCCATAATATTTGACACTAAAAATCCCTAACTCGCTACAACAAAAGGTCTACGGCGTTGATGCTACGCATATCAACTCTGTTTCCAACCCTATAAAAGCCAAGCCTTTGGCTTTTACTTAACGGGTCTCATTCTTAATGTGACAAATATTATTCCAGTTCACTCTGCAGATGCTTCGAACAAAAGCAAGCGGTAACGCATTGATATGAATGTAAAAGCTTACGCTTTTGACTTAGTTGGAGTATTGTAGACTAATCGCTACGTCTTGGTACAGTTACTGAAGCCGGAGGGGTTTCGTGACTTTGAGTATTTGATACTTTTTACAGTAACTAAACCCGTCATCGCTCTTCTTCTTTTTCGTTAGGTGAAGGCCGTTAAGAAAAAGCAAACTGCTTTGCTTTTTTAGGACTGGAACCGGAGACGTTATGTGAAGCATCGTTGAAGGCGTTTCTTGAGCGAGCAAGAAGATAAAACGCTAAAGCGTAATGCAGGGTGGCACTTAAAGAGCTAAAGCTCAATGCATGGGAGCAACTAAATTGCGAGTCGTGAAATGCCACATCGTAAAAAGTGACAAACCTCTATCAAAAGACATTAAAAAGTTCGGCATATCTCAGTTATAAAAAGGAAAAGATGACAATACTAAAGTCTATATAATATGTTACAGATATAGGATTTTATAAAAAGTCCAAATACTTTAGTCACTTGCTGTCAACTTAACTTGACAAACATACACTCAAGTTGCTATAATATTTTTTATACAATTTAAAAGGAATAAACACTATGAATACAATTTTTGAAAAACTAACACATCAAATGACAGAGGCAGTGGAGTCGGCACTTTCGCTGGCACTGCACAATAAAAACATGGAAGTAGAACCGGTACATTTTTTCTGGGCACTGCTTACCAACAGTAACTCGGTTTTAAACCAAGCATTTAACAAAATGAACGTAGATAAAACAGCCATAGAGCTGGATGTCAGGTCTATTGCTGACAAACTTCCAAAATCGTCATCGGTCTCAAAAGAGAACATACGTATCTCGCGTAACCTTGTTCAGGCATTAGAACGCGGTGTCGGTGAGATGACGAAGATGGGTGACAGCTTTTTAGCGGTTGACACCTTTATCTTGGCAAACATGCAAGAAGAACTTTTTAAAAGCATCTTGTCCAAATATGTCGACATGATGGAGCTCTCCAAGACCTTTGAAGCGATGCGTGGCGGTCAGAAGATCGAGTCACAAACAGCAGATGAGAACCTTGAGAGCCTTGACAAATACGGCATTGATCTGACAGCAGAAGCGGCAGAAGGAAAACTTGCACCGGTTATCGGGCGGGATGAAGAGATCAACCGTATGATGCAGATCTTGATCCGTAAAACGAAAAACAACCCGATTCTTTTAGGGGAACCGGGTGTTGGTAAAACAGCGCTGGCTGAAGGACTTGCACAGCGTGTCTATAACAAAGAGGTACCACTGAGTCTTCAAAACAAACGTGTTGTGACACTCGACATGTCGGCTCTGATCGCCGGTGCGAAGTACCGTGGTGAGTTTGAGGACCGACTGAAAGCGGTTATTGACGAAGTGAAAAAGAGCGGTAATATTATTCTCTTTATTGATGAGATCCACACTATTATCGGTGCAGGAGCAGGCGAGGGCGGTATGGATGCAGCAAACATCCTGAAACCTGCGCTTGCTCGTGGTGAGCTGCATACTATCGGTGCGACAACCCTTAAAGAGTATCGCAAGTTTTTTGAAAAAGATACGGCACTGCAACGTCGTTTTCAGCCGGTTACTGTGGCTGAACCGAGCATCAACCAGTCTCTGCAGATCTTACGTGGGATTAAAGAGCGTTTAGAAGCGCACCATAATGTCACGATAACAGACTCAGCACTGATCGCGGCGGCGAAACTCTCAGAACGTTATATCGGGGACCGTTTCTTGCCGGACAAAGCGATCGACCTTATTGACGAGGCAGCGGCAGAGCTTAAGATGCAGATAGAGTCTGAACCGAATGTTTTGGCGGCAGTCAAACGGGAAGTTCAAGAGCTGCATGTTGAACGTGAAGCTTTGAAGATGGATGTCAATGCTTCTAACGAGAAACGTCTTGAAGAGATCGAAAAAGAGCTGGCGGATGCCGAAGAGAAAAAACGCTCATTAGAGACCCAGTTCGAGCAGGAAAAAGAGGTCTTTGACCGCATTGCCAGCATTAAAAACAGTATTGAATCCAAACGTCGTGAAGCGGAATTAGCCAAAAACAGCGGCGACTTTGAGAAGGCAGCAGCGATTGAGTATGGCGATATTCCAAAACTCAATAATGAAGAGGTCTCTCTGCAAGAGAAGTGGAAAGAGATGCAAAAAGAGGGTGTCCTTCTTAAAAACAACGTTGACGAAGAGTCTATCGCAGGCATCGTAAGCCGCTGGACAGGTATCCCTGTGACGAAGATGTTGCAGAGTGAAAAAGATAAGGTCTTGCATATCCAAGACGAGTTGGACAAAGATGTCATCGGTCAGGAGAAAGCGACCTTTGCCGTGTCTCGCGCTATCAAACGTAACAAAGCCGGACTTTCAGACAAAGACCGTCCTATCGGTTCGTTCATGTTCCTTGGGCCGACGGGGGTTGGTAAGACTCAGACCGCTAAGACCTTGGCGAAGTTCCTATTTGACTCTCAGGAGTCGTTGATCCGTTTTGACATGAGTGAGTACATGGAGAAACATGCGGTCTCTCGTCTAGTCGGTGCACCTCCAGGGTATGTAGGTTACGATGAGGGTGGTCAGCTAACTGAAGCAGTCCGCCGCAAGCCATACAGTGTTCTACTGTTCGATGAGGTCGAAAAAGCGCATCCTGATGTCTTTAACATGCTCTTGCAGGTCTTAGATGATGGACGTTTGACAGACAACAAAGGGGTGACGGTTGACTTTACCAACACCATCATCATCTTGACCTCTAATATTGCCAGTGACAAGATCATGAGTATGCAAGGTGATTCTAACCTTGATAATGTCGTTTTGGGTGAGTTGAAAAGCAAGTTCAAACCGGAGTTTTTAAACCGTTTGGATGACATTGTTATTTTCAATCCGCTTGGAAAAGATGAGATTGTAGGTATCGTTGACATCTTCTTCCAAGAGATCGTCAATAAGGTACAAGAACGTGACATCACATTGACACTGAGTGATGCAGCAAAACAACTGGTTGCCAATGTCGGATTCGATCCGGTCTACGGTGCGCGTCCACTCAAACGCGCCCTTTACGAGATCGTTGAAGATCGCTTGGCTGACCTGATCCTTGGCGGCGAAGTCGGCGAGGGAAGTACCGTTGCTTTTGACGCTCAGGGTGATGAGATCAGTGTTAGTGTCAGCTAAGAGAATGAGGGTTATTCCCTCAGCTCTTATCCACTTATTATTCACTTTTTAAAAGTATAATGTCGGCATGAAAAAAATCGCATCTATCTTTATCTTTTTAACGCTCTCTCTTTTTGCCTGCACGGGGGACTGTCTTACCTGTCATCCTGCCTTGGAAAAAAGTATATTGACGGACACGCGTCACAAACCGATGTTGACCTGTATTCACTGTCACAGTGCTGTTCCTAGTTCTATGGCGGAGTGCGGTAATGACTGTTTTGCCTGTCACCCCATGGAGAAGATCAACAACGGTGTGAAAGAGCATGAGGTCATCCAGGGGTGTAAAGATTGCCACACAAAGATGAAACAAGAACTTTTGGACATTACAAATGCACATGACCAATCACATGCTCAAGAACCTCTGCGGGACTTTCTTTTAGAGTAAGATATAAATAAAAAGTCGTTTTAAGACTTTTTGATAAGATACCGCTCTTAAATATAATAAATTAGGAAGACTAATGGTAGACAAAGCGTGTAACAACATGACCTGTATGAAACGTGAGCTATGTGCACGTAATGCTGCATGGCAAAATGGTGACCAAAATGTTAAGACCTTTGGCGGTAATGAACAAAAAGGGTGTGGGAAGTTTATTCAAAAGTAAGACTTCCCATTTTAGAGGAGTATTTAGATAAAAATGTACATTTATGTCAAAACTCAAGACTACATTTTATGAGTGATTAACGTTATTATGCACAGCTAAGATAAGAAACGAAGCAAAAAAATAACATTTACAGATAAAGCATCAAACCTTAACCGCGATTTAAGTAAGAATTTCATATTATTGCGAGCTAAAAATTATTTAAGGATATGACTTATGAAAAGAACATACCAACCCCATAGTACACCACGTAAACGTACTCACGGTTTCCGCGCTCGTATGGCAACTAAAAACGGTCGTCGCGTAATTAACCGTCGTCGTGCAAAAGGTAGAAAATCACTAACTGTGTAAACAGTTTTTCGATTCTCAAAAAAAACGGCGAGTTTCAATTCGTCTATAGGAGAGGCAAGAGCCAGCACTCGCGCTCTATGGTTCTCTTCTATCTCCCTCAAAAGGGAGTCAAAAAACATGGCTTTACTGCCAGTAAAAAAGTAGGCAACGCTGTTGTTCGCAGTCGATCTAAACGTCGAATGCGGGCGATCTTCAGAGAGCAGTGCCCCCATCTTAAAGATGGTTCTTACGTCTTGGTCGCAAAAGAGGCTTTGGCCTCGACCACCTACGAACAACTCCAATTTGACTTTATCAAGATTTTACAACGCGCAGGCAGTATTATAGATGATCAGAAAAGCACTTCTTAAACTTCTAGGTATCTACCAAAAGTTTTTTACTTTGATTGGTTACGGCAGCTGTCGATATTACCCTACCTGTTCAGAGTATGCCAAATGGCAGTTTGAAGAAAATCCGCTCTATATTGCCTTTTACAGATCTACTTTACGCATCCTTTCTTGCAACCAACTGTTCCCAGGCGGAATAGATTATCCACAAAAACATTTTTTCTGCGAAAAACCGGAAAATTTAACCATAAATTCGATAAAGTACTGGCTCGTTCCGACAAAGAACAAACAAATTTCTATTATAAAAAATTTCCGATTCAAAGGGTAATCCTTGTTAAACAATATGTCTGCTAATCAACGTCTTATTCTAGCTGTAGTCCTCTCGTTTGTATTTTTTGTAGCGTATACTGCTATTTTCCCACCTGAACAAGTGAATTCAGAAGCAAATGCAACAGTTAAAACAGAGCGTGCTGCTGTCCAAACATCCGCATCATCAACAGCATCATTGCCAGATGCCAGTCTCGATCACAGCGTTGCTGTGGACGAACAACTCCCATCTTCAGACTCTAGTACCTTAGTGCGCATTGAGTCTGGAGAATTCAGTATGGCGATCGACACACTTGGTCGCATCGCGTCTAAAGTTCTCAAAGATGAGAAATACAACAACAACGAAAACATTCACTCTGAGATGATCGCGCAAGTGGGGACAAAACCGCTTCACATCCGTTTTGCTGATGCAGATATGAATAAAGAGTCACTAAGCACACCATACACAACAAATGTACGTGAAGCGAACATTGATGAAGATGGTTCAGTAGTTGTTACGATGCAACAAAAACTGAGCAATCAGACTGTTGTCAAAAAGATGACGATCTATGCAGATGGTCACTACAATGTCAACATCGCTCTTTCAAACGATACACGTTATTTTGTCTATCTAGGTCAACATGTCTCTCGTGAAGGTCAGATGATGATGGCTGTTCATGGTGCAATGGTCTATCATGCTGATGGTTTGACAGAGATCATTGAAGATGGAGATGCTGAGGGCCGTAAGACATTTAATGATGTTCACCTGACATCATCGTTTGACCAATACTTTGCATCGATCATTTATGGGCTAAACCCAAATGTTACTGTTACGGTTGACCGTGATCGTGAAGATAATCCAACTGTTTATATCGATGGTTCTAAAGACTTCACATTTAACGGTTATATCGGACCTAAAGATTACAATGTTCTAAAATCTATCGACCCTGTACTTGTTAATGCAATCGAGTACGGCTGGTTTACATTCGCAGCAGCACCGCTGTTTAGTGTACTGTTATGGCTGCACGGTATCTTTGGAAACTGGGGTTGGGCAATCATTGCACTGACACTCTTGATCCGTATGATCCTTTTCCCTTTGACATACAAAGGGATGCTCTCTATGCAGAAGATGAAAGATGTCGCTCCTAAGATAAAAGAGCTTCAAGCGAAGCACAAGGGCGATCCGCAACGTATGAATGCGGCGGTGATGGAGACCTATAAAAAAGAGGGTGCTAATCCACTTGGCGGGTGTCTGCCGTTGTTACTTCAGATCCCTGTCTTCTTTGCGATCTATCGTGTACTTCTAAATGCGGTTGAGCTTCAAGGGGCAGAGTGGATCCTTTGGATTAATGACCTTTCACGTATGGACCCGTACTTCATCTTGCCAATTTTAATGGGTGCAACGATGTTCTATCAACAGCACATCACACCTAACAACTTTACAGATCCTATGCAAGAGAAGATCTTTAAATATCTTCCGGTTATTTTTACGTTCTTCTTTATCACATTCCCATCGGGTCTAGTTCTTTACTGGTTTGTGAACAACATCTTCTCAATTGCGCAACAGTTTATTGTTAATAAACAATTTGCGGCGATGAAAGCGATGAAACAAGTACGTGGCGAGTCGTAAAATGATTAAGATCGAATCAAAAACGCTTGAAATTGCTTACTCAGAAGCGGCTAAAAAGTTAGAGTGCTCTGTTACAGAACTTCAAGTCGAGATCGTTCAGCACCACTCTAGCGGTTTTTTAGGGTTTTTCGCAAAAAATGCGATCATCGTTGCTTTACGTAAAAATAGGGCTGAATATACAGCTGCACCAGTCGTTGAAAAAATTGTTGAACCGGCAGTTTCAATACCTGAAGAAAAAGTATCTTCTGAAGCAGAGGAAGATGAACCTGAATCAGTTCAATACGAGTCTGCAATGCCTAAACAACGTACGTTGAATGACACGATTCTACCAACCTCTTTTGTAACTGACCAAGATGAAGAAGATGAACAAAACGATTACATCGAAGATGCCATTGAGGGGATGTTTGATGATGAGGAAGATGAGACCTTTGAAAACATCGATGATATAGCTGCAGAGGTACAAATACAGATCAATAAACTTTTTTCTAAAACCTGTTTTGAACTCAATGAGATCAAGGTTAGTGTTTATGATGAAAACACCTTGATGTTGGATTTTAATGGTGCTGATGCGGCACTTCTTATTGGTAAAGAGGGGTATCGTTATAAAGCTCTTTCGTATATGATCTTTAACTGGATCAATGCAAAATACGGTTTTCAGCTGCGTCTTGAGATCGCTGAATTTTTGAAAAACCAAGAAGAGTCGATCACACGTTACTTGGTTGGTGTTTGCGAGTCTATCGACCGTGACGGGCGTGCACAGACTAAGGTCTTAGATGGGGTTTTGGTACAGATCGCGTTGAAGCAGCTTCGTGATCAGTATCCTGATAAGTATGTGGCGATTCGCTCGACAAGAGACGGATCAAAGTTCATCATAGTAAACGGCTACAACAGCTACTAAAAGTCTTAGCTTCGGCGCACCTTGCACTGAAGTTCACCACTCGACGCACACCAGTGCGCTTTCGGGATCACTTCAGCACAATCTGCACCAAATCTAAAACTTTTAGATGGTAATGAGTTTTTTTAAGTGAGCTTAGTCATCTTTTTGATTCCTGCTTTTCTCCTTTTTTAGCTAAAATTTCATCACTATATATATTGGATTATTTATGAACGATACTATTACAGCTATTGCCACGGCTTACGGGGTTGGCTCTATTGCCATCATCCGTCTTAGCGGGGACAATGCTCTCTCTATTGCCAAGACATTGACAAAACGCGACACATTTAAAGTGCGTTATGCCCACTTGACACCGCTATATAATGCCAACGATGAGTTGATCGATGAGGCTATCTCTATCTACTTTCAAGGGCCGAACAGTTTTACCGGTGAAGATGTTGTTGAGTTTCAATGTCATGGCGGGGTAGTTGTTGCGCAAGAGATTCTGAAAGCAACACTGGACGCCGGTGCTAGGCTGGCAGAACCGGGCGAGTTTTCTAAACGTGCCTTCATGAATGGTCGTATCGACCTTACTGAAGCGGAAGCGATTGCACAGCTTATTGAAGCAAAAAGTGAAGATGCTGCCAAGATCTTAGCCAAGCAGATGAAGGGTGCACTTCGTCACTATGTCGAAGAGGTACGAGACCAGCTTCTGCACGCTTTGGCCTACTCTGAAGTGACGATCGATTATGCAGAAGAAGATCTGCCGCAAGATCTTATAGAGCAGATACAGGCGCGTCTAAGTGAGATCTCTAAAAATCTGCAGCGAACACTGCAGGCAAGTGAGGGTCGTCAAGGCCTTATGCAGGGGTTTAAGGTCTCACTGATCGGTAAACCGAACGTCGGGAAAAGTTCTCTCTTAAATGCGTTGTTAAATTACAATCGTGCTATTGTGAGTGAGATCGCGGGTACAACGCGAGACACTATTGAAGAGCAGGTCAAGATAGGCTCACATATTATCCGCATCGTTGACACAGCAGGTATCCGTGAAGCGGGTGATGAGATAGAGCGTATCGGGATCGAACGCTCTATCGAAGCGGTCGAGGAGAGTGATATTGTCATCGCTATCTTTGATGGCAGTCGCACGCTTGATGCTGAAGATAGAAAGATCATTGAATTGATGAATGCACATAAAGATGATAGAGAGTTCATCTGTGTGGTCAACAAGCAAGACCTTGAGCAGACGTTCGATAAAACGGCTATCGAAGCCTTTTCACCAATGGGTCTCAGTGCAAAAGAGGATGGCAGTGAATTGATCGATAAACTAAAAACGATCATGGACAGACAAAATGTCTCTGATGAGATCATGCTGATCTCTTCTCGTCAGATCGAAGCGGTTAAAAACACCTTAACTGAGATCAATGAAGCGATTGAACCGCTTGGCGACCAAGACCTTGAGATCTTCTCTTTTCACATGAATCAGGCTATTCATGCAATGGCCTCGATTACCAGACCTTTTGACAATGAAGAGATGCTTGACAAGATGTTCGGCTCATTTTGTTTAGGAAAATAGGTTGAAGATCATCGCAATAGACTTAGGACTTAAACGTATAGGCTTGGCGTACAGCGGCGGGCAGGGGATTGTCACTCCGCTCGAAGCGGTTGAGCGCAAAAACCGTAATCAAGCCTCGGCCGCTGTCAAAAAGGTCATTGAAGAGTGGGAAGCGGATGCGGTTGTTGTCGGTATACCAATGGGAGGCAGTTCTGAAGATGAGATGCGTCGTCGAGTAGCCCACTTTATGAACCTTGTTGACTTCGAAGGCCCCGTACATTATCAAGATGAAGCGGGCAGTTCTATTGAGGCTGAGGGGATGATGAAGGGCAAGGTCAAGTATAAACGCGATGGCCGTGTCGATTCGATAGCGGCTAAGATTATTTTAGAGAGATGGTTGCGGGCTAACCCTGAAAAATAAGGCTAGCACTTTGTGCCGCCACTAGAGAGCTTTGAAAAATTTCGCTGCTTCTTCTTCGTCATCCGCGAGGTTCTCAGGTCTGAAATGAGGGTCATTTGCAAGTTTCTCTTTAACGATATTTTGACAGTAGTCAAAGAGAACCTCTTTTGCTTTTTCAATATCAAAAACAATGCCCATGCCGCTGAACTGGTAAGGTTCTTCCTGTTCAATACAGAGAATGATACCATCGACTTTAGCTTCAAGGTATTCGACCATATCACGATAGTCAATGTCAAAATCTGTTGCTAACCAACCTATGTTTTCCATCTCTTTAGTAGCAAACTCTGCGACACCGTCTGCGGTAGTGTCATCATACTCTGCGCTTTCAAGATTAATACCGAGAAGCTCTTGCCAGTTACCTGCGGCCTTGATAAGAACACGGCCTTCATCTTCAACCACATTGTAGTTTTTACCTAATATTTCTGCTATAGTCTGTGGTTTTGGCATAGAGAGGGCAGATGCTTTTGGTGCTTCGGCCTTGCCTCTAAACATGAAGATCTCGTTATCAGCATAAGGAGGAGCAATAACTTCGCCTTTATAGTTGATCGCAAACTCTTGATTGGTATTGATCGCTTTTAGAAGTTCATCTCTCGAGATGACAATGATCTCTTTTATAAGGTTGAATTTTTTCATTTTACCGTCCAATATTTTTTAATGACTGAATTTTATCACGCTTAAATTAAAAGATGAACTTAAGTTACAACAACTAAGCTCTCTATAAACTAATCTTTTAATTACTTAGGGTATAATCCGCGAAATTTTCACCTCAATATAGAGGTATATATGAAGGACTATTCATGGCATTGAATGTTTACTACGACAAAGACTGTAATATCGACCTGATCAAAAGCAAAAAAGTTGCAATGATCGGTTTTGGTTCACAAGGACACGCACACGCTGAAAACTTACGTGACAGTGGTGTTGAAGTTATTGTTGGTCTTCGTAAAGGCGGATCTAGCTGGGCGAAAGCTGAAGCTAAAAACTTTTCAGTAATGACAGTTGCAGAAGCTTCTGCAGTCGCAGATGTTGTAATGATTCTTCTACCAGATGAAAACCAAGCTGAGATCTATGCTGAAGAGATCGCTCCAAACCTTAAATCAGGCGCAACTATCGCATTTGGTCACGGTTTCAACATTCACTACGGACGCATTACTCCTGCAGCAGACATCAATGTTACTATGATCGCTCCAAAAGCACCAGGTCATACTGTACGTTCTGAGTTTGTTCGTGGTGGCGGTATTCCAGATCTTATCGCTATTGGCGCTAACCCATCAGGTACTACTAAAGAGCTAGCTCTCTCTTATGCTTCTGCTATTGGTGGCGGTCGTACTGCGATTATCGAGACTACTTTCAAAGATGAAACAGAAACTGACCTTTTCGGAGAGCAAGCTGTTCTTTGTGGTGGAGCTGTATCTCTTGTTCAAGCTGGTTTCGAAACTCTTACTGAAGCGGGTTATGCACCTGAACTAGCTTACTTTGAGTGTCTTCACGAACTTAAACTGATCGTTGACCTTATGTTTGAGGGTGGAATCGCTGATATGCGTTACTCTATCTCTAACACGGCTGAGTATGGTGACTATGTTTCTGGTAAACGTGTTATCAATGAGCATTCAAAAGCGGCAATGAAAGAGATCCTTAAAGAGATCCAAGATGGCCGTTTTGCAAAAGACTTCATCCTTGAAGGTCAAGCAGGATACCCACGTATGAACGCTGAACGTACAAATGCACGTGCTTCATTGATCGAGCAGACTGGTAATGGTCTTCGTGAGATGATGCCTTGGATCGGCAGCAACAAGATCGTAGACACTTCTAAAAACTAAAATAGCGGCGCACTTGCTGCGTCTCTGCGCTCGTCACGCACACTAGTGCGCTTCCTCTCTTGTTCCTTGCAATTACACCACTCTTTTAGTTTTTATAAAACCCGATAAATAAATATACTTTTATAACATCGCTTTGCTTGTTACATTTAGTGTCATTCCCGCGAAGGCGGGCGACTGGAGGGAAGTGCTCTTGAGTGAATCTACAAGGTTATTTGTCAGTAGTAACTGGTATAGCAGGATGAATGTAGAAACTAAATATAGTCGACTCTTAGGTATAAAAATAACAATTCGCTAAATTCGCGTAATTCGTTGACTAAAAGAGAATATAGATATATCCTTTGTAACACGTAACACGTAACACGTAACACGACAAACTACGGTTTAGTATGAAAGCGCTCTTCTCTTTTTAGTTTTTGGTGATGTACTGAACGCCACCAGAGGTAGCGGACCAGATAGTAACCGCCTGCTGACATGGTCGTTGCAGTGAATAGTGCTCCGATATACATAGGCACAATGATCTCCATCAGCTTTGATAAAAACTCGTTTGTAAACCAGTCCATTGTGAACAGTTCTACAACAAAGTCGAGATCTTGTGTGATAGGAGTTAGAGTGAGCAGGTCGCCAATGACGAGCTCACCGTAAAAGATAAAAGGCATAGTGACCGGGTTGGTGATCCAGACCAGACTGACACCGATAGGGACATTGAATTTTATAAATGGAATCATAAGTATGACAGCCAACATCTGTAGAGGCATAGGAATAAAAGCGAAGAAAAGTCCTACTAAGATCGCTTTAGAGACAGAATTACGGTTGACACTCAGATACTCTCTGGGAATATTGTATTTGGTGATGATAGCATCAAGTTTATGGCTGCTTTTTTGTTTTTTAAAGACTTTTCGAATCATGACTATAATTATACTTGTCTTACATCAAACTTATCTAACATTTTGTCAATTTTTGCGACAAGAGACGAATGTGTGTCATGATGTCATATTAACCCGCATCTAACACATTGTTGACTAAAATCAGACCATTGAAATCTCTAAATAAAATAGAAAAGTAATTATGGCAGCAAAAAAAACAACTTCTAAAAAACTACCAGCAAATAAGCGCTTAGATCTGGAAAAGTTTTTACACTACTTTTACTGGGTTTTGACGATAGTCTCTGTTCTCGGTGCAGCGGGTGTTGTCGGTTTTTATACTGGGTACAATCAGGCAAAAGAAGAGAATGCCTGCGTTATAACCGAACATGAAAAAGAGACAAAAAAACTGCAGCAGCAGATAACAAGACTGACCAATAAAACAGCTAGGCATGAGTATGGAGACAGCGCTAAACCGCCAAATCATATTGAAAAAAAAATAGAGAAGGTCAAAGGCAAAAAAGGGAAATTGGCCATTATCTTTGATGATGTCTCTTTTTCGGGAGATGTTAAACATATCAAAGCACTAGGTTTTCCTGTTACTCTCTCTTTTCTGCCGCCAACCTCACGTCATCCAAACTCAGCTAAACTGGCAGCCAAAGAGCCGTACTACATGGTGCATCTACCTATGGAAGCGATGCACTTCAACTCACCGGAGAAGTCGACACTTATGACAAGTGACTCAAAAGAGAAGATCGTGGAACGTATACAGAAGGTTAAACAACAGTTTCCAAAGGTTAAGTATATTAACAACCATACCGGAAGCAAGTTCACCTCAGACGAAGTGGCGATGAACAAACTTATATTTGCACTTCGCCTTGAGAAGATCAGCTTTATCGACTCTCGTACGACTGCAGAGACCAAGGCTGAGAAGGTGATGAAACGTTATAAGATGGCGTATCAGACCCGTGACATCTTTTTAGACCATGAAGATGATGTTGAAGCGATTAAAACACAGATCAAAAAGGCGATCCGTATTGCCAACAAATATGGAAAGTGTATCGCTATCTGTCATCCGCACAAGGCAACGCTTCAAGCACTTAAAGAGTCAACACCGCTATTTAATGATATTGAGTTAGTTCGAATTGACAAGCTGACGAAGAGATGACACAGAACCTTGGCAGAGAGAACTTCCACTATTTTTCAGAGATGAAAAAAGAGCCTAAAGAACTTTTTTATCGTGGAAATCTAGAGCTGCTTGGTAGAGCAAAAGTGAGTATTGTCGGAACGAGAAAACCGACTCAGTACACCAAACAGATGACAGCGGACCTTGCCCATAGGCTTGCTAATGTAGGTGTTGCGATTGTCAGTGGCGGGGCTATGGGTGTTGACGGTCAAGCCCATTTTGGTGCCGGTTATGCCAATACCATCGCAGTAATGCCGTGTGGACTTGACATTCGTTATCCTATGACGCATCGTGATCTATTTGAACATATTGAAGATGAGGGCTTGCTTCTTAGTATGTATGAAGAGGGTACCTTGGCCGCCAGCTGGAGTTTCGTCGCCCGAAATGAGATGGTTGTAGCACTGGGGGATGTCTTGATCGTCTCTGAAGCACTGCGTAACAGCGGTTCAATGCGAAGTGTTGAGTATGCACAAAAGATGGGTAAAAAAATCTACACTTTTCCACATAGAAGTGGAGAGAGTGATGGTACTATGGACCTGGTCAAAGCAGGTGAAGCTGAGATCATTTATGATATCGACAAATTTGTTGCTCAGTATGGTCAGAGTAAAGCGATTGAAGATGATGCGTTTTTACAGTTTTGCCAGACAACGCCAAGTTATGAAGAGACTTTGAAAATGTTTGGAGAGAAAGTGTCTCTGTATGAATTAGAGGGAAAGATCGCTGTCAAAGATGGACGTGTTACGATATGTTAACAGCATGCTTCTACTTCCCTCTGAGACTGACCAGGATTAAAAGAGGTCTCCTTAAGGGATTCGCCATAATAGTTAATCCTGTTTTTACCGCTTTTTTTGGCTTTGTACATTGCCTGGTCCGCTTTTTGAACAAGCTCTACAGTGTTGTCAGCATCTTGGGGATAAAAACTGATACCAGCACTCATCTCCAATGTGATCTCATTGTCGTTGATTTCAAAAGGGATATTAACGATATTCGAGATCTTGTCCGTAATGGAAGTAAGGTCATATGACTCTTCAATATCACCGAGTATAATGACAAACTCATCACCGCCGTATCGGCTGACAGTATCTTCGGCTCGTACAACAGAACAGAAGTAGTCACTGCATTTTTTTAATGCGAGGTCACCTACCGTGTGGCCATAGGTGTCATTAATAGGTTTAAAGTTGTCAAGATCGCAGAAGATAACAGCGACACATTTGTTAAAACGTTTGGCATGGTTTATGGCTTGACTCAGACGGTCATCTAGCAGCGCACGGTTAGCAAGACCGGTGAGTGCATCGTGGGTTGCCAGATGGGCATATTCGAGCTCACTGGTACGATGTGCGGTGACATCAGAAAAAATCCCCATATAGTTTTGGACGTTACCTCTAAGATCTTTGATCGCGGTGATGCTAAGCCACTCAATATAGAGCTCATCATTTTTACGACGATTTTTGATCTCACCTTGCCAATAGCCATCATCATTGATCTTTTCCCACATCTGTTGATAAAATGTCTTGTCATGAATAGATGATTTTAATATCTTAGGGTCTTTACCTAATACTTCGTCTTCACTAAAGCCGGTAATGTCGGTAAATGCTTGGTTGACATTGATGATCTGGTTTTTAACATCGGTAATGACGATACCGTCTACTGTATGCTCAAACATGGCACTTCTGATTTCGTGGTTACGCAGATTTTGTTGGTTATTGATGGCGGAGCCGATAATTCGGGCAACGGTCTGCAACATCTCTAGACTGGATTGATCAAAAAGCTTCTCTTGCGCATTACCTATGCCCAAAAATCCCCACCAAGCTCCATCTGCAAAGATGGGGAGCATTAATAGCGTGTTGATCTTATAAGAGGCCAACAGTGATTGCTGCTGTGCATTAAAATCACCCATAACACCATTGATACACTCATCATTAGATAAGCGCCTTTTCCAATCGTGCAGGTTAAGGTCTTTATAGTGTAAAAGGTTCGGGGTAAAGGCCTCGTAGTTGTCGTTAATAGAGAGGTAACGCTCAGCAACAATAGGATTTTTGGCATTAAGGTTTTTAAAGATGAAGATCGATGAAGCATCAGCTGCATCTTTCAGTGCTTTCATCTGCTGATAGAGTGTCTCATTCCAATCATCATGTTGCAAAAACTTCTCTGACATCTCTTTAATAGCATGTAGGATCTTCTGCTGGCGGTTAAGTTCGGCTTCTGTCGTACGTATGGCGAGGATCTCATTGGTAAGATTATTGACAACATCAAGGAAGTGTTCTTTTTGAAAAGGTTTTGAAAAAAATTGGTTGACACCATACTCGATGGCATCAAGCATATGTTGTTTGTTGTCAAAATTGGTAAAGATGGCAATTTTAACTTTTTTGTCATTTTCACGAATTTTTTTGATCATCTCTAGACCATTCATTTCAGGCATATTGATGTCAGAAAGAATGATGTCAAATACATTTTCATAATAGGTTTCGAGAGCTTCTGTCCCGCTATGGCATGTCACAACATCACGACTCTCATTTTCAAGCATCTTAGCAAGAATATTCGTGGTTATTTTGTCATCATCAACTATCAAAATTCGTAGATTGTTCATAAAAGTTTTTTAACGCCCTTTTTTATTTAAAGAACTATTATAGAAAGTTATAACTTAAGGAGACCTCTAAAGCGAATATTTGTTTAACTGAACACACTGTTTAGAGGATAAGCATGGCGTCGCCATAAGAGTAAAAACGGTACTTCTCTTTGATGGCCTCTTGGTAGAGTTCATGGGTCTTTTCCACACCGACAAAGGAGGCTACAAGCATCAGTAGTGTTGATTGAGGAAGGTGGAAATTTGTCAAGAGATGGTTGACTCGTATGGGTCTGTTGCCAGGGTGTAAAAAGAGGTTGGCCTCGCCTGAGAGCTGCTCTAGGTGTCGGGCATGAAACTCGATAGTGCGAGTCGAAGTCGTACCCACACAAAGCAGAGGCTTTTCACTGTCAAAAAGCCTCTTTGCTTCATCTGAGATGTTGTAATACTCGGAGTGCATGGGATGGTCTGTAATGATCTCACTGTCTACCGGTTTGAATGTACCGGCACCTACATGCAGTGTTACGGAGGCATGGACATGATTATTGCAGATCTCTTCAAACTGCTTTTTAGTGAAATGCAATGAGGCGGTAGGCGCTGCTACAGCTCCCTCATGCTTGGCAAAGACACTTTGATAGTCGGACTCATCTTCTTTGCCATCTTCGCGCTGCATGTAAGGTGGAAGCGGGATGTGACCTTGTTTGTCGATGATAGGCAATATCTCTTCGAAACGAAGTGGTGTGTTATCGAGATAGAAATGGACATCACGACTGCCATCGTCATACAAGGTGATGACCTTAGCCCTGAAACCTTCATCAAAATAGACAGTAGTGCCTGCTTTGACCTTTCCACGGATATAGACATTGACATTGTAGGCATCAATAGGGCGGTTGATCAGCAGCTCTAGCTTACCGCCACTCTCTTTATGGCCATACAGACGTGCTTTGATCACCTTAGTGTCATTAAAGATGATGGCACAATCTTTGGGTAAAAAAGAGTCTAGTTTATCAAAACGTGAATGGGTGATGGTGTCAGAGGTACGATCATAGACCAAGAGCCGTGCATGGTCTCTCGGTTCAACAGGATGTGTTGCGATGAGCTCCGGAGGGAGCGTAAAGTCGTAGCTACTTGTCTTTAGCGGATCTGGCTGCATCATCATCTTCAATGCCAAGGGCATCTTTCAAGATGGCAACACCATCTTCAGCACTAACGTCTTCTTCCTCTTCTTCAGGCGGAGCAGGATTAACCATTCTAACGAGCAGGATTGAGACACCGTAAAGTATGATAAGCGGCCCTGCCATCAAGAGTTGTGTCAGTACATCCGGCGGTGTAAGAAGTGCGGCAACAACAAAGATAATGATCACGGCATATTTGAAAAAGCTCTTCATCTGTCTGTCATCTACAAGTCCCAAGAGACCCAAAAAGTAGGCAAAAACTGGAAGTTCAAAAGCAAGTCCGAAACCAAACATGATCTTGGTGAAAAAGCCGACATAGTCTTCGATGTTGATAAGCGGTGTAAACTTGAAACTACCGAAGGTGATCAGGAAGTCAAAACCAAAAGGGGTGACCACATAATAGGCAAAGGCAACACCGACAGCGAACATCGTCGTCCCGCCAAAGATAAACGGAAGTAACATCTTCTTCTCATTGGCGTACAGACCCGGTGCGATAAACATCCAGATCTGTGACAAAATTACAGGTAAAGCAAGCATCAAACCGGAGAAAAATGCGACTTTCAGGGCGACAAAAAAGGCCCCGCCGACCTGATTGGTCGTAACCATACCTTGAGCAGCGTGTACTGACTTTTTACCGACTTCGAAAAGTGCTTCGTTAAGCGGCGCGATCATCCACTCCAGTAAAAACTCATGAAAGTAGAACATAATAAAAAACGAGACGACAATGCTGATAGCAGAGATGCCTAAGCGCTTGCGAAGCTCAAACAGATGGGGTTTTAAATCTTCAAACATTACGCATTCTCACTTGGTTTTGTATCTTTATCATCTGCTGTCTCGACATCTAGTTTTTTAGATTTTTTTGCAAAGGTGACCACTTCAGGCTTTTGGGGTGCTGCAGGTGCTGATGGTTCACTGGGTGTGTCAGAATCACCAGAGATATCTTTTTTTATCTCTAGCATGTCGTCTTTAAGGCCTTCAACGCCCGTCATGTTTCCTAGATCACTGGTTGCTTCATTCAATTGACGTTTATAGCTGTTCGCCTCTTTTTTGATCTCTTCGAGGTGAAGCTCTTCTTCGATCGAACTTTTCGCCGAAGCGACTGTTGTTTTTACTGACTTGAAAAATTTTGCAATCTGTATCATCGTCTCAGGCAGTTTGTCCGGACCTAAAAAGAGGATAGCAATAACACCGATTATCAAGATCTCGGCAAAACCCATTCCAAACATACTGACCGCCTAAATATATAGTTTTCGTGATTATATCGCTGAAATATTTAAAAAGGGGTGAAAGACCTTTAGAAATACCTCTATTTACTGCTCGATAAAGAGTGCTAATTCGTCACTTAAGAGATAGTCATCATTATAAAAACAGCCCTCATTGTACGTAAGTTTATTCTCATTTACAAGCAATTGGGCATTTTTTAACTCTTGTTTGGAAAGTATCTTTTCAGAAACACCTACGATAGAGCGCATTCCTAAAAATATCTTCTCAGTTTTTATCGATGCGTCGCTGAGACATTCACTCTGAATATTTAGAGGGTCTTCAATATAGGCTTGGACATCGTTTGTAGGGTAATAACGCGTCTCTTTTAAAAAGCCGACAGCGCCCGAACCGAGTCCTATGTAATCTTTATATTGCCAATACCCCAGATTGTGTTTAGAGTGGTAACTACCAAAATTAGAGATCTCATAGCTGGCAAACTGCTGTTTTACACGCTCTAAAAACCACTCTGTTAAAGCGATCTTTTCATTGGCAATTTCAGGCGTTGCAGCAAAAGGCGTTCCCTCTTCAATGGTCAGGGCATAGGCACTTAGGTGGTCTATAGGGAGCTTAAATGCTTCATTCAGGTCATGTGCTAACAGCTCTTTTGTGTCACCATCAACAGCGTAAATAAGGTCAAGTGAAAGATGTTTAAATCCAGCCTCTTTAGCACGAAGAAGGGCAGAGGCAGCATCAACTGCTCTGTGCGCACGTCCCAGCTTTTTAAGTTTTTCGTCATTAAAGCTCTGCACACCAAAACTGATGCGATTCACACCTAAGGCATACATCCCCTCTAGCCACTCAGATGTAGCACTGTTTGGGTTTGCTTCAGAAGTTATCTCTGCATCATCTTTAATATAAGGTCTTAACAGCTCAAAAAGCGGACGATAGAGTTCCGGTTTTACGGTAGATGGCGTTCCTCCGCCTATAAAGAGAGTCTCTATGCTTTTTTCTTCTGCTTTAAAGCGTTTTAACTCAAATTCCAGTTGTCTCAAAAGTGCTTCCATGTAGCTCTCACGAAGATGAAAAAGATCAACATAGGAGTTGAAACTGCAGTAATGGCATTTAGAGTCGCAAAAAGGGATATGGATATATAAAAGCATGAGCGTAGTCTAGTTAGTTTAGGGTTAGTTTTGGATTAGTTTTGGGTTCACTGTCTGGTAGTTAAGGTTGATTAATAATAGTAACGTTGGTATTTGCTATGGTCGATCTTCATCAATATTTATCCATTTTTAAATCTTTCTTACTATAATACGCGTAAGAAATAAGGGTGTAAATATGCCAGTAGTAAAGATATAAACTATGAGTAATACAAAGAATTATCGTCCCAACGTAGCAGCTATTATTGTCTCATCAAGTTATCCTGATGAGAAAAAAATCTTTGTGGCTGAGCGTAGTGACATCTCGGGGATGTGGCAGTTCCCTCAAGGTGGGATCGATGCTGGAGAGACACCTACAGAGGCACTATTCAGAGAGTTGGAAGAGGAGATCGGTACAGCCGAGATCGAAATTATCGGTGAACATCCTGAGTGGATATCATACGATTTTCCAAACCATGTTGCTAAGAAGATGCACCCCTATCACGGTCAGACACAGCGCTACTTTCTAGTGCGTCTGAAAGATGAGACACTGGTAGACCTCGAAACGGAACATCCTGAATTCAAAGATCATAAATATATTGAAGTCAGTTTAGTGCTGGATATGGTGGCAAAATTTAAAAAACCTGTGTATGAACAGGTTATAGAGCATTTCAAAAAAGAAGGATTACTGTAATGGTAATAGTACAAAAATTTGGCGGGACCAGTGTAGGTGACCTCGAGCGCATTCAAAATGTGGCTAATCGTGTGGCTAAAACAGTTAAAGATGGAAACCAGGTTGTTGTTGTCGTCTCTGCGATGAGCGGTGAGACCAATAAACTGGTCGGTTTTACAGAGTATTTTGGTGATAATCCTGAACGTTCTGAAGTGGACATGGTGTTGAGTTCAGGTGAGCGCGTTACGGCTGCACTACTCTCTATTGCACTTAACCAAATGGGACACAACGCAACCTCGATGACAGGTCGACGTGCAGGAATCATTACGGATGCTGTGCACACTAAGGCACGTATTGAACGTATTGATGCAACACCGATGAAAGAGGCTTTGGCCGAAGGCAAGATCTTAGTGATCGCCGGTTTTCAAGGTGTTAATGAAGAAGGGCGGGTAACAACACTGGGTCGTGGTGGTTCTGACCTTTCTGCTGTTGCCGTTGCCGGTGCAATCGATGCAGATCTTTGTGAGATCTATACTGATGTGGATGGGATCTATACAACAGATCCGCGTATTGAACCTAGTGCAAAAAAACTTGACAGGATCTCATATGATGAGATGTTGGAATTAGCTTCATTAGGTGCTAAGGTACTTCAAAACCGTTCAGTCGAATTGGCAAAAAAACTTAACGTCAATCTTGTTACACGCTCAAGCTTCTCTGATGCAGAGGGAACACTTATTACAAAGGAAGAAAATATCATGGAAAAACCATTAGTAAGCGGTATCGCACTCGACCGTAACCAAGCCCGTATCGCTCTTGAAGGTGTTGTTAACCGTCCTGGGATCGCTTCAGATGTTTTTGGTGCTCTGGCAACAAACAATGTCAATGTCGATATGATCATCCAGACATCTGGACACGATGGCTCAACCAACATGGACTTTACCGTGCCGCAAAATGAGTTAAATGATGCAAAATCAGTTGTTGAGCTGTTCTGTCAGAAAAAAGAGATCAAAGATGCCACGTTTGATGAGAGTATCTGTAAAGTCTCGATCGTCGGTGTAGGGATGAAATCTCACACTGGCGTCGCGGCTAAAGCCTTCTCAGCAATGGCACAAGAGAACATCAACATTCAGATGATCTCTACGTCAGAGATCAAAGTCTCAATGGTGATAGATGAAAAGTATGCAGAGCTTGCTGTCCGTTCACTTCATAACGCTTACGAGCTAGATAAGTAAACCTAGCGTGCAAGCTTTCATCAAATGGACACTCGACAGCATTCGTGACGAGGGCTCTATGCTCTCGTGGCTTGAAGAGTCCCGCTTTGAGTGGACAGCTACTATTGCACAAGCACTTAGGCAGGTTATCGCCGGTAAAAGTGTTGTTATTGTGACAGATACAGATCGTCAATGGTTCGGACACTACATTATCAATACGATCAATAAAGCAACAACGGACAGACCGATGATCTCGGTTGCAAGAATAGAGAGCCTTTACCCCAACTATAACGGTATCAATACGGACACTCTGGACATGCTTGAGGATATGTTGAGCCTCTCTTATAAAGATGACTACTTTTTCTGGTATATCGGACGAGGAAATGACAAGGCTGCCGACCTGCCAAAAAACCATGATCAGAGCTTTTTATGGTTAATGGATGAGGATTACCAGAATGCCTTTACCATGCGCTCATATGATCCTCTCTTAGACATCAAACTACTTCAGCTCTACCGTCAGTTCGACAAGTCGCTTAATGCGGTACTCTTCGGAGAGGTCAATGTCGATGAATAATGGGCTTGGCAGCCATATTATAATTTGCGACAATATTGAAGAGAGAAGTACACTGCTACAACAAGAGTTGGCACCAAATCGTGTTGTCAGTTTTGTAAGAGATGATTTTAAGATAGATGATTCCAAAGCAGTCATGGCAGAGGCTTACATCGCAGAAGAACATGTCAAATATCTTATATTGGCCGCTAAAACCTTTAACACTATTTCTCAAAATGCACTGCTAAAACTTCTAGAAGAGCCACCTCGAAACATAGAACTGATCCTTATTACCGAGAGTAAATCAACACTGCTTCCAACCGTACGATCACGTTTGAAGATCATTAAAGAGAAGAGTGCTGTAGTGCATAAGGAACTTGATATTAAGCTCAGTAACCTTAACCTCTCTACTCTTTTTGATTTTGTTAAAGCACATGACCGTCTCTCCAAATATGAGGCAAAAGCTTTGATTGAGTCTCTTTATCGCAGAGCGACGGTTGCAGACAGATTAATACTTAGTGAAAAACAGATCGAGATATTTGAACGCAGTTATCGTCTTGTCGAGTTAAACGGCCGCCTGCAAACAATCTTAGTCACACTCTTGATGACATTCCTTGCAAAGGCGAAACGTGGTAGTTAAGCAGTTGTCCATTGACATTGATGTCAGGAAGTATCTTAAAGAGATAGGGGTTGATGCCGGAGGTCTCAATATCATGAGTGCTAAAGCACAACTCTATATCGTGAGTATTAATGGTCTAAAATCAGCGGGTGCGAATGTCTTAAAACAAGATGCACTCTCTATCGGCGCTGATCTGGCTGTCCCCAAAGGGACTGTTCTATCTGCGAAAGAACATGTTGATTGTCTGTTAATAGCGTCAAAAAAACATATGAGGATCTTAAGTCATAAAGAGCTGACACAGCCATTTGGTCTCAAAGAGGTCGCGCATCAACTTCAGATAATCCTCAAAACAGAGAAGCCCCGTCACTGCAAAGTAATGGGTGTTATTAACGCCAATGATGACAGCTTCTTTGAAGGCAGTCGTTTTAAAGCGAGTGATGCCTTTAAGCAGATCGAAGTGATGATAGATGATGGGGCAGAGATCATCGACATCGGTGGGGTCTCTTCACGGCCGGGAGCACAAGAGGTGAGCGCGACAGAGGAGCTTGAGCGTGTTCGGCCTATTATCGATCTCTTAGAAGAGTCACCGCTGCTTGAGAGAGCAGAGTTCAGTATCGACACCTATCAACCACTGGTAGCGCGGTATGCACTTGAGAGAGGCTTTCATATTGTTAATGACATAAGAGGGTTGGAGAGTGATGAACTCTGTGAAGTGATCGCAGAGTTTGATGCAACTGCGATTATTATGCACATGCAAGGCAGACCTGAGACCATGCAATTACATCCTGAGTATGAGGACATCTTAGACGAGATATACACGTTTTTTCAAGCGCGTATTGCAAAAGCACATCAGTATGGGATTAAAAAGATTGTTTTGGATATCGGGATTGGTTTTGGAAAAAGTTTAGAAGATAATCTAACGTTGATCACACATCTTGAACACTTTTTACGTCTCAGAAAACAGATCCTTGTTGGTGCCAGTCGTAAATCATTGATCGACAGTATAGACCCATCAGACGTGACAGAGCGTTTAGGCGGTACTCTTGCACTTCATCTTGCAGCCGCTAACAATGGCGCTGGGATACTGCGAGTCCATGATGTACAAGAGCATGTACAAGCACTTAAGGTGCAAAAAGCACTGCATGATATTTAGAGGTGATCTCTAATTGGTGAGGTCATCGCCATAGATGCCATTTATAATGAAAAAGTAAGAGTAGAATAAGAGATCTTTCACTCTTAAGGAAGAGAAACCTATTTTATGTAGGCTTTTATGATCTCCTGCGTTTCAAGTGGACGGTCACCGCCACTACGACCAGATGTCGCTATATCGTTAAGCTTATCGACAACATCCATTCCTTTGACTACATAACCAAAGATCGTATGTCGACCGTTAAGCCAAGGTGTCGGTGCGGTAGTGATGAAAAACTGACTGCCATTTGTACCAGGACCAGCATTAGCCATGGCAAGGATACCTGACTTAGTAAAGGTGACATTAGGCGAAAATTCATCTTTGAAAGGTTTATCCCAGATAGATTTTCCACCACGACCGGTTCCAGTAGGATCACCCCCTTGGATCATAAAGTTTTTAATGATACGATGGAAGATAAGACCGTTGTAGTAACCGTCTTTGATGTGGGTGCTGAAGTTCTCAACTGCCAAGGGTGCGTAGTCTGGACGAAGTTCGATCTCAATGGTACCTTGGGTCGTTTCGAGTACAGCTATAGGATTGTCACTCTTCACTTTATCCGTTTTAGAAAGTGTGTCATGCAGGT
>JBATWM010000037.1:0-3924 GCA_049672605.1 Sulfurimonadaceae bacterium | reverse complement strand
TCAGCAGTGAAAAAGTGATCACGCTTGTCATCGAGGAAAATACAAACTTTAGTCTTGAGCAAGTTGAAGATGACGGTACCTTGACCATTATGGGAACATGGAAGAGCGAAGAGGACATCTTTATGCTGAGTATCAAAAAAGTGCAGCGTAATGTTCACACACGAGAGACCGATATTCACCGTATCTATAAAGTTGAAAGACTTTCTAAACATCGTCTTGTACTTCGTGACAAACGTGACCGCATTGCTTACGATCTAAAACGTTAACCTTTCCACGGGGTTTTCCCCCGTATCTTCATCTCTCCTTTCAAAGACCAACATGAGATCTAATCACTATCTATCAATAGGGTAATATTTTAGCTATCGTTAGAATCAACAGGAATCATTAAGAATATATTAATATTTAAAACATTTTATGGAAAAAAAGTAACATCTCATATAAATAAATGAAATCCATCTAGCAAAAAACCGTAACACCCAAACCACTCTTTATATATCATCGTTACTGTATAAACCGCCCTGTATTAGGCTTTTAGTAATACCTTAGCTGAGTATAAGAGAAAATCAAAATAAGGTGACTGACGATAAAACCTATTTTAAAACCAACATTTCCTAAAAATATTCATTTACTTTTGATTTACATCAAGAACTTTTAGGTTGAAAAGTAATAAACTTTGTTGAGCCTGAAATATTTTTACAAGGTAAGGAGTATAAATGTTGGATCCATCAATGATAAGGCCGGAGATCGCTTTAGACGATTTTCTACCAATATTTATATCTTCTGCACTTGCAATGCTATTTGGAGGATTCTATGTTGGTATATATACAGCTGTAAAAGTTGAAATGCTGAAGAGATGGGCTATGCCGTTTGCATATCTGTTTTGGATGCTTACCTCTTACTGTCTTTATATAATGGGAAGTTTAATGCATGTCGGCGAGTTTACAGCCAAGGCGTTGATAGTTGCAATGATCGGGTATTTACTACTCCCTCATGCAGTCTATTATATGCAGCATCAAGTTCATGAAGAAAATGAACACTGATGCATAATTGTTCAACAATTAACTTAGGAGGGTACAGTGGCTAAAAGATCTGTATGGAGTGACAATCGTTTCTGGCAACGTTCAGCAGCGTGGGTAACAGGGTTCGCAGCAATGCTATTGATTTGGTTAACGTTTGATACGTCAGCTCAAATTTCAATGGGGACTGATGCGGATTTGCAAAACGGTGTAACAAAAAGGGTTCCAGGACCTACTGTTATCAACTATAAGATCACATACGAAATGAGCACGAAACGTGGACATGAAGTGCCGGTGATCGGTGAAAAAGAGTTATTCTTTGGACGTGATGACTACTCTGAAGAAGAGGCGGCAGCGCTACTTCATTTAGGTAAATTAGGTTCACAAGCTAAAAACTGTATGGATTGTCATACACTTCTTGGTAATGGCGCTTACTATGCACCGGATCTTACCAAAGCGTGGCTAGATCCAGCATGGGGACCTGAAGGTTCACTACAGGCGATGACAGGCAAAGAGACAAAAGAAGAGGCAATGGCAGAGTTCTTACAGCACCCTTCACAGTATCCAACGCATGAGCGCATGATGCCAAACCTTGGTATTACCGCTGAAGAGGCCAAAGGTCTAGTTGCTTTCTTGAAACATATGTCATCAATCGATACAAATGGTTTCCCAAGAAACTTCGGAAAAATGCAAGGAGCAGTTCATGGCAAGTAATCAATTAAATGAATCAAAACAGTTAGCAACGTGGTACTTTACCTTTGCTGCTATCCTTTTTGGTGCGCAACTGCTTTTTGGTTTGGTGGCAGCAATTCAATATGTAATGCCAGGTTTTCTCTTTGAGATCATAGACTTTTCTATTGCAAGAATCATACACATTAATGCACTGGTTGTATGGATGGTATTTGCGATGATAGGTTCAGTTTATTGGCTCTTACCTGATGAAACAGGTATTGATACAGTTGGTATCAAAATCGGTAAACTACTCTATTGGGTATTTGTAGCAGCAATTGTTGTTGTTGTTTTAGTCTATCTTTTAGTTCAAGTCGGACCGGCTGATGAGACAACAATCTGGTTTATTACAGAAGGTCGTGAATACATTGAAGCACCACGCTGGGCAGACATCGGTATTGTCGTTGTTGTTCTCGGTTTCATCTCTAATCTCTTCTTAACAGGAATGAAAGGCAACCGTTCAGGTATCGTTACTGTCATTATGGCAGATATGATCGCGTTTGCCGGTATTTATCTTGCAGGTATGTTCTTTACGGACAACATCACAGTTGATCAATACTGGTGGTGGTGGGTAATTCACTTATGGGTTGAAGCAACATGGGAAGTCTTTGTTGGTGCGATCGCAGCATATGGTCTTATTACAATGCTGGGTGCTCACCGTAAAGTCGTTGAGATGTGGCTATGGATCGAAGTGGCAATGCTGTTTGGTTCTGGTATCTTAGGCATGGGTCACCACTACTTCTGGATCGGTACACCTGAGTACTGGTGGGAAATTGGGGCACTGTTCTCAGCACTAGAGCCACTACCGCTTGTTGCGATGTTTATTCACGTTCTTTATGACTGGGGTAAAACGCAAGGTGGACAAGATGCCCTAGGCGGTGAAGTCTCAGTTATTAACAACAAACCGGCGTTTACATGGTTTGTTCTAAATGCATTTGGTAACTTCTTGGGTGCAGGTGTCTGGGGATTCTTCCACACACTGCCACAGGTTAACCTTTATACACACGGTACGCAGTTTACATCAGCGCACGGTCACCTTGCGTTCTTTGGTGCCTATGCGACGATTCTTATCGGTATGATGTATATCGCGGTTCAAGGTAAAAACGGTATTAAAGTGATGAATCATACGAAGTCATCTATATGGGCAGTTAGTCTTATTACTGGTGGTGTTATGGGTATGACTGTTGCGCTTACTATCGCCGGATACGTTCAAGTACTTGTCTCACGTGCACAAATGGGTGCTACATGGGCAGGTTACTTTGACGGTCAAGCAGGTATGTGGTTTGCGCAAGGTATGGATTGGAGACTTATTATGGGTGTTGTTACATTCCTAGGTTTCTTGTTCCTGGCAAAAGACTTGTTGAGCACCGGTAAAGCTGCTCAACATGAACGTTAAGGAGATTTATTATGTTTGAACCATTCGTAGATATAGTTCCAAGTTTTTTTGGATGGCTAAATCAAGGTCCTTTGACCTTGACGATCTTTCTGCACACTATAATTGTTCTTCCAATGATCTGGATCTATAGACAAGAGAAGAAACGTATAGAGAACGAAGGTTAAACAGTTAGGTACAGTTCTGCTGTACCTGACTGTCTCTAGACTCGAGTTCTATCTTTCTAAGATAAACCTGGTGTTTATTTTAGTTGGATAGACCTCGGTCTAATGTATGCAATAATTACTATATTAATATAGTTTTATTGCTCAACGTCGAGATCAGCTCTGATGCTGCTCTCAATTGATTTCAAAGGAGAACAGATGAAATTCAATAAAGTAATTACTTCAGTAGCTGTATTAGCAGTTATGTCTAGTGGCCTATATGCCGGTGTATCCAAAATGGATGTCGAAAAAATGTTCGAAAAAGAGTGTCAAGGTTGTCACGGTCCAAATCACGAAGGTGGTGTCGGTTCTGACCTTCGTCCTGCTGTGATCTCGAAGAAAAATGCCTACACACTTTCTGAAGCGATCGTAAACGGTCGTGCAGGTACTGCAATGCCTGCATTTAAAGATAAGTTCAGTAAAGATGATGCTGATAAGATGGTTGATTACCTACAGCACTTCAAAGGTAGAAAACTTACAGTTTTAACTTTAGAGGGTGTAACAGCTGGTTGGAAAAAACTTAATGACCGTATGGCATTCTTTAAGAAATATCCACATGCAGTTGATGTTAAGAAAAACACAG
>JBATWM010000036.1:0-3638 GCA_049672605.1 Sulfurimonadaceae bacterium | reverse complement strand
AGGAACTTTCGCTCTGTTTTATAGACGGTATATCCAGACAGGGCCTGCCAACAAGTCCACTCATCGCAAATCTTGCCTTTTTAAAACTGGACAAAATGATCAAAAGTGCTATTGCAGAAGAGGGTGTCTATACCGTCTACACCCGTTATGCGGATGACCTGATCTTTTCGTTTAACCATAAAGAGTTTGCTGAAACGCTTGAGAAGCTGGTAGAGAAGATTGTTACTGATGGAGGCTTTCTCCTTAACCGTAAAAAAACAAAACTTCAAAGTGCTAAAAGCGGTCGACGGATGATCACCGGAATCGGGGTAGATGAGAACGATATCTATCCAACACGTAAGCTGAAACGTCGAATCCGTGCAGCAGTGCACCAAAAAAACAGAGAGAAGGCCTTTGGTCTACTCTCATGGGCTGAGTGTAAAAAGCCAAGAGCTTTTTACACCGACCGTGACCTGCTTAACAAAAATATTTTTCAAGAAGAGGCCTTGGATATCTCCAATGACTTCTATCTTTCAGATCTTCTCTCTTTTGAAGCGTATGTGAAAGCAGTTGAAAGCGATTTTGATAGACAGCTATACGCACATGAGACAGACCCAGGAAAATGGACACGGCATAAAGAGGCATTTTTAGAACAGCGTGATGCGTTCTACCAAAATGAGAAGGCGCATTCTGCAAAGGAGCGTAAAGTGACACGTAAAGATATTGAAAAACGTTTCACAGCAGCAGAAGAGGAAGAGACAAAAGAGGTGAAAAAGCCTCAACAGAAACAAGTGGTTAACAGACCTTCTCAGCAAGCGACTGCTACAGCTGTGCAAGAGAAAGATGAGCACCCTAAAGAGTTACACATCGATTTTGATGCTTTGAAAGAGATCGAACAAGAGGATGTTGCCAGTTTTCAAGGTGAGCAGAAAGTGCGTCGACGTATAAAAGAGGAGACGCAACACGCCAGTGAAGAGAAAGAGGAGAAAAAAAGATCTCTCATCAAACTCTTTTTAGCGAGTATTCTTCCTATTGTACTTTTAATAGGTGTTATGAGTTACTACTTCTCGGCCACAGAGGTAGAGATCAAAGAGGCCTACCCGCTTTTTATTGAGACAGTGCCCTATGATGCTAAGATTCAAATTATGAACATCACGCCAAAGTATGAGATGGGTATAGAGCTTAAGCCGGGAGACTATGATATCCGTATTAGTAAAAATGGGTATGAAGCCCAACGGTTTATGATCAAGATGGAACATGAAAATATTATTATTAAACGTGAGTTGAAAAAGATCAAAAAACGCAAAGTCTATTAGCGGTGTGCTTAGCTCTTACTTAAATTAACGAAGTGTCTCATCTAGACAACTAGAAGACAAACAAATTATTTGTTACACTTGATTAAACATATTAAAGAGATCTCTAAAAAGTGTGTGAAATCAGATATTACTTTAGGGATCTATTAAGAAGGATTGAAGATGGCAAAGCGATATATATGTAGTGCATGTGAATGGATCTACGATCCTGAAGTGGGTGATCCTGACGGCGGAATCGCTCCGGGGACTGCCTTTGAAGACGTTCCTGATGATTGGGTCTGTCCTGATTGTGGTGCTTCAAAAGAGGACTTTGATGAGTTAGACGAGTAGCTTCAGCGCATCTTGCGTAAAAGTTTGCCTCTCGGCGTACATTAGTGCGCTATCGGGCAGACGTTTTACACAACCTGCACCAAATCTAAACGTCTAACGGATTTGATGCTCAAATAAGTTGCTTGTTCGGGGAGTACTCTTTTACTCTTTTGTCGGTAAAAAATGTGCCAAAAGGGATAAGCGAGGCAATAAACAGTACTGCTGTGAAAAGTGACGAAAATCTATGTCTTTGTGCCGCGCTTAATAGCAGTAGCATAAATAGAATAAACAAGACTCCATGTGCCATACCCACAACTTTTACAGCCATTGGATAACCGTAGATATATTTAAGTGGCATAGCTATAAAGAGAAGGCTTAGGTAGGAGATACCTTCAATAATAGCGGTTTGTCTAAAGAGGTTGATGAGGCTGATTTTCATCTGTTTAATCCTAAAAGCAAGATGCCGAAAACAATACGATAAATACCGAAACTGACAAAAGTAAAACGTTGTAAAAAGACCAAAAATAGTTTGATGGTCAAGTAGGCAACAATAAAGGCTGTGATGAAACCGGCTATAAAAGCGACCCAGTTAGCATCTGCAAATTCACTGTAATGTTTGAGCAGGTCATAAGCGGTGACGGCGCCCATCACCGGGATAGCTAACAAAAATGAGAACTCTGTACTTGTTTTACGATTCATCTTAAGAAGCATCCCTCCGATGATGGTGGCACCGGCTCGGCTAGTTCCGGGGATCAATGAAAAGACCTGTGCAACACCGACAAGAAAAGCCTGTTTATAACTGACGTTTTCAACTCCGTTTGTGTGACTTTTCTCTTTTTTGTAAAACTTCTCAACAATTAAAAAGATGACCCCGCCGACAATAAACATAATGGCGACAGTGTTGACAGTAAAAAGCTCTTTAATTAGATCGTTAAAGATGAATCCCACAATTGCAAGTGGTAAAAAGGCGATAAAAAGTTTTTTCCAAAGGTCGATCTTTTTAAGGGTTAACTTGTCGCGATAGACCAGCATGACCGCTAAAATAGCAGCAAACTGGATGATCACTTGATACGCCTTGGTCAGGTTGTCTTGAGAGACACCAAGGTACTCACTGGCAACGATCATGTGACCTGTAGAAGAGATAGGAAGAAATTCGGTGAATCCTTCGATGATACCGATGATAATGGCCTGAAAAATATCCAAAAGGGCTGCCTTCGTTTTAGTAGAGGTATTTTAGTAGATTCTGGGTTAGTTGCTGGTTAGTTTCCGATAACGGGCGTCTATTGCAGACACTTGCCTCATTTTGATGTTTTATCTCTCTTTCAAATCGTCTCTTTCATTTACAGCTAAACACTAATTAGCTATAATACGCGGTTTGAAAAATATTAGTCATAAACATCATCTAAGAGACCTGTTTTAGGGCGTTTAGGTGATGTTTATCAAAGGAAAAAGAATGTTGCTTTTTACTCCAGGGCCTACCCCGGTTCCAGAATTTGTCCGTGTTGCGATGGCAGGTGAGACGATTCACCACCGTACACCGGAATTTGAGGCGATCTTCGCTGAGACACGCGCACTGCTTTTCAAACTCTTCAACACAGATGAGGTGATCATGCTTGCCTCTTCGGGTACAGGTGCGATGGAAGCAGCGGTTATTAACCTCTGTAACGACACACTTTTGAGTGTGAATTCGGGCAAGTTCGGTGAGCGTTTTGGAAAGATCGCTGTTGCGAGCGGGCTTAATAATGTTGAGATCAAACATGAGTGGGACACACCGGCTACGGTTGAAGAGATCGTTGCCGCAGTTAAAGCGAATCCGGCTATTGATGCACTTGCCATTCAGGTATCTGAATCTGCTGGCGGTCTTCGTCACCCGGTAGAAGAGATCGCAAAAGCGGTTAAAGAGATCAACCCTGAGATCATGATCATTGCTGACGGTATTACCGCTGTGGGTGTTGAACGCATTGATGTGACAAACATCGACTGTCTTATTGCGGGTAGTCAAAAAGCCTTGATGTTGCCACCCGGACTGGCTATTCT
>JBATWM010000035.1:0-13157 GCA_049672605.1 Sulfurimonadaceae bacterium | reverse complement strand
TGTAATTATCTAACTGACCCACAAGCTAGTCTTTGCTGCTTTGGTGACAAACCGATATATTACTTCTAACGAACATCTCATTAAAAGTATAATCTGTTTTTTGGTGGAAGTTGTATAGATACGAGGTTACCAATATTAATTTTGTTTCCACTTTATCGTCAAGCTCGGCTCGAACCCAATATGCATAATGCCCTTAAACAAACAAGGATAACACATGGCATTGATAGCGTTGACAGAAGAGAACTTTGAAAAAACCATTGCGGAGAACGAGATCGTCATTATGGATTTCTGGACGGAGTGGTGCGGGCCGTGCAAGCAGGATTCAACCCCTGGGGTATAATTTATCAGCAGATCTAGAATGTACATTGGGTTCCCGAATTCTTTGCTCAGAATCGTTCAGATGGAAGGGGAATTTACACATTTTATTTATCAATCAATAAAATATACAAGTTCGAATCCATTTCAACTTTTACTTTTGTATCTTCAATCTGATTTAGATAGATGTATAGCGGAGTGTTTCCTTCCTGATCAGCAATCGATACATCAGTTCCATGCTTTATAAGATATTTGGCAATTTCATAGTGTTGCTGCAATATGGCATAATGCAAAGGAGTTCTATTAAGCGTATCAACCAAGTTGACATCTGCTCCTTTTTCAATCAATGTTTTTACTATTGGATATAGTCCTTTTTTTGAAGCTATATGAAGCAAAGTCTGACCATAGTTATTTTGCTTATTGACATTAAAGTTTTTGGCATTTATTAAAGACATAAATGTTTCAGAACTATTAAAATCTTGTCTGCTTGCATCTATCACATCAGCAATTAATATTGGTGTAGATAAGAAAAATATCAATATCAATGGTACGTATGTCATTAGTATGTCTTTGATAAATGAATTATTCTGCTGTTTCAAAAATAAATCCTTTTTCATAGAAGTTGATTTTTTGCTTATCTGCGGTAGTACGCATTTGTTTCACAAGGCTTCGTGTTTTGGAGTTTTTGTCTTTTTGTGAGACTATGAGATCAAAATCGATATATTTTTCAGATGCAAAAATTTTTACTGCTTCTCTTCCATACGGAGGTTGTACAACGATTTCCCAATTATCATCTTCGCCCGGTATTGTATATTTTTTCCCAGGAACAAGCTTGGATTTTGAAGAAAAAAGCTGATGGACTTTATTGTCGCTGTCAATATTCATCAGATGAACATACAGTGGTTTAGTGACACTCACTTCAAAATTAATACTTTCTCCGGAATAAAAAAGGGGATCCGCATTTCCTTTATGCGTTGTCAATGTCACAATATCATTTTTCATTTCCGAATCAATGCCGGCAGTTTTTGTGAGTGTGAGGATCTCGTTTCCCTTCTCTGTTGTCAGCCGATGCGCCTCTTTTCTTTCGTATTTTATTGTGAATCGATCGACAGCCACCTTGTTTTTTGTAAGAATAAACTCTAAAGCAACCCTATCAGGCTCTTCCGTTAAAAAGGCATTGATCACATTTTTTTTACCGGCGGGCTCTCTCTTTTTACGCACAAGAGATCGTGAATTCGAGTCAAAGAATTGCTCGATATTCTGGTGCTCAGTGTTTAATCTGTCGAGAATATCGGACTTAATAGAGGCAGTTGCTGCTGTGCGTGATTGGGTTTTGGTATCAATCATCGATACGAATTCATACTTCTCTTTTCCGACCTTATTTCGAAGTCGATCGACAATATATTTTATTGCCGTATCATAGTCCAAGCTGAATATTGTAACACCTTGAGATACGTCAGCTTGCAATTCTGTTTTTTCAGAGGTTGAATACAGCATTGCATTGGTATAACGCTTGTCAGTAGGTAAATAAGGTTGATTTAGCCAAATATCTTTTGCCAACTCAGGAGTGATTGTGTCATATTTAAATCCAATATCTTTGCTGAGTAGTGAAAGGGACGCATTAGTGAGATCATCCATCTTACCGGACGGCTTGATCTTAAATCCATAGTTCACTAAATAAATCTGAATAAACTTAGTAAGCTGCTGTTCATCTAAGGGTGACAGGTCATCAACGATTTTATTGATAACCAAAGGGTCTTCCTCTCCTCCGGTAATTTTCCAGTAGGGTAAACCTGCTTCTCTTGCCAACAATTGCAGAACAGTCGTTTCTACCAGTATGCGCAGTGTTGCATGGATACCTTGTTGTCTGCTGACAGACCCGTTAAGCCCCAGCCCCGATCCAAAAATATAGAAGCTGAAACTGTTGGAATTTGCAAGGTTTTTGACTTCAATGGTATTGATTGCCTGTGTGCCCGGAATCATTGTCTGGATGTTGTAGTCAAGTAGATGAAGATCTATCGCCAGTCTGCTTACAGTGTTTTGAGATTCACCACCGGCAGTGGCAATAAACTCTTTTTTATCATACATACCACTTTTTTGAGCAGTCGTGCCACTGCCGGATGCAATGATGTTTTTGTCATACTCCGTGATCGCACCAGCGATCACTAACTTCGGCAGGTTTCTTGTGAGTGCACCACCGGTATTCATTTCCATTGTAATATATTTGGGGTCATACGGTACATAGTAGACCGGCTTTCCGATCTTGTTGACAGCACTGATGACCATCTGGGAAATATCATACGGAAGTTCACCGCTTGCTGTCGCATTTTCAATGGGCTTGCTCTGAATGTAAACTTTTGCATTGCCCTTATAAAATGCCCGGTACATTTTTCCGAACTGATAAAGAATCTGATCATACTCTGTGATCCGTGCCGTCGGCTTTTGTGGCTCAAGTTCATCGTAATCAACATTGGGGACCAATGATCCGCATCCTGAATAGAAAAGTACTATCAGAAGTGGTGTAAAAAGCAGCATGACTTTAAAATTTTTCATGTATGGGAATCTTTCCTGCAACTGTTATTAAATGCGTTGACATTTTGTTGTCACCGCTACTGCTGTTCCACTGTTAAACCGTACATCCGACAAATAGTATTCTGTCATGAATGATGATCTAATGTGTACTTGGCACTGGAGCATCTTCTCCACGTTTATCTGGCAAACCGCCTCCAGCTCCTTCCAATTCAGGTACCATAGGATCAACCAAAGTGTCTTTTAAGTCGGTTTTTATCGGCTCGTTGCCAAAACCGGAGAACTCTTCTGAACCCCCGCTGCTCTCATCAAGAGGCCGAATATATGGGGATCTGTAGTCTTTCGTCAGTTTAGAGGCGTTTTCCTTGATTGCAGACGGATCGGTTGAACGAGTAGCACCGGGCTCGAGGGGATCACCGCCCATTCCTGTCTTTGCCCGTGTTGCTTCCATGATCTTTGCTTTTTGTTCCGGGGTCAATGGGGTTCTTGACGTACCTGCATCATCCGGTTCGGGGGTTCCCCGTACTCCGCCAACAGAGGGACCTTCATTATCCTTGCCGCTGTCGGTGCCTAGAGTACTTTCTATAAATTTCATTGCTCTTCCAAGAATCCCTGCTGGTTTTGTTGAGGGGCTTGCTGTAACATTAGTAATGGTTCCATCGTCGTTCTCGTATGGCATATTATAAGTCCCATCCGGTTGCTTACCGGAAGTAGTTACACTCCCATCTGTTTCTTTTTTATCGTCATCAGCCATTAGTCGTGAATCACCGGCGCCACCGCTTTCAAACGACGACTTGGCGTCGTCATATTGACGTTCTCTTGGATCTTCTGTTGTCAAACCGAAGGGTTCGCCAAGGGATTTTCTTGTGGACTCCCTTTCTTCCTGCGTCGGAAGGGTCAAGAAATCAGCTTTTTCCGTACCCGGGGTGGGAGATCTCATCTGACCAGAATCTTTCGACAAGGAGTCTCCCGTAGGGCTTCTCATGCCTAACCCCTCACTCTCCTCGGACATCTGGTTCAGGTTCGAAGGGTCTCTCGGTGATTGTCCCAGCTTTTCTATTTTGTCCGTAACCTGACCGCCTTTGGTACCGGCTTGGTCGATTTCTCTGATCTTCATCGTTGGAGATGATATGGTTTTGGAACTCTTCTTATTTATGATATTAACCGTTTGACCTTCTTGAGGAACAGACTGTTTCTGTTTAATTTTTGGTTCGTTCTTTTGAACCTTTGTCTCAGGGGCAACCACTTTTCGTATAGATTTTGTTTCACTCTTTAGGACTCTTGTTTCGGGGGAAACCTCTTTATGTGAAAGTTCTGATTCTATTACGGAGGATTTTCTAACATCAATAGGTGCTGAAAAAGCTACCGAGCCAACCAGTAAAATCGGTACCAATTTGCTGAAATTGTGTACTCTATCTTTATTTTGAATTTTCATTATTTACTCCTCGTATGTCCTCTCTATGCCTTTTAGCTCACTCTTCCGGTCTTTTGTTTTGGGAGTAGCCTGTTCTAGAACAGGTTTCGGTTCACTCTTTTGGAGCTTCGTCTCGGGATCAACCAGTTCCCGTACGGATCTTCTTTCGCTCTTTCGTTTCACGGGAGGTATAATGATTCGCTGCGTTTTCTGTATGGCTTCCGATTCGCTCTTTAAGGGTTCCACCGTTGGTTTAATGAATCGCTTCTCAGGCGTAATACCTCTGTATGGCTCTATGGGTTTTAATTCACTTTGTCGTTTCACGTGGGGTATGATGGGTTGTTCTGTCCCCTCTATGGCTTCCGGTTCACGCCTTAGGCCTCCCACCGTGGGCGCAGCTTTTTCCTGTATGAGTTTTTCTGCTTCCTTGCTCTTGAGATAGTTGATTTTTGATGGGCCTGGTACTTTCTCCATTTCAAAGTTACGGAGTAGAAACTCCACTGCTCTAATTTCAAAAGTGATTTGCTGTTGCACATAATACGTACACTTGACAGTTAATGTATAAGGGCCACCTGGTAAAACGCTCATTTGGTAGTTTTCATCCACATAAGTAGAAGACACAAGCGTACTGTCTCCCAGGTCAATAGTAATTTCGCAGTCTGGAATCCCATCGCCTGTTTCAGCATCAGTAATCTGTCCCAATACCGTACCTGGAAAAGCTGCTTTTACAAGATTGACATGACCTGAAAGCAAAACAACAAACAGAACTAATGCCATTATTTTAGACAAGTTCGTAACTTTGCTGTCTACGTTTGTATGGCGCATGTTTAAATCCTCCATGTGTTGGAACTAAATGCCTCTCTTCTTTGGACAATCAGTTAAGATGTTTGGTACAACATTATATACAGGCAGCTCCCATTTACAAAAAAGCTGTTACTTCGCCCTCTTCTCACAAGACTTTCACTTTATTAAATATTCAAGGAATAATGTTATATTTAATTATTCTACTCTCTTTTCTTTTAAACTTTCTATGTTTTTCATAGGATAAACATGTTGGATATACAGACAACGCTTTATTCAGATATTCAAATAAATGGACATTGTGTCCTGTGTATTAGAGGTGATAGCAATGCAAAAAACCGGGTTCGTTCACAGATTAGAGTGAAACACTATAGACTTGTAATTGATAATTTAGTTTTAATTAAACTCTTTTTTTATGTGTCTGTAAACTTCCATTATTTAAGGCTCTTCAGCGACTTTATTATGCAGTATAATAGTATATGTGTGCATTAAGCATCGTGTTTATTACATTTGATTAATGGCAGAAAGCTCATTTCAATATCAAAAGAGGGATACGGGAAAAAGACCTAATGAAAAATGTTAAGGCTGCCTAAACGGACAGATAATTTGCTGAATAAAAAATCGGGCATGACACTATTGCACAAACTAATAGCAATATTATCAAAAGCTATAACCCATGCCGAGCTCTACACCTTCATATGTCGTTCTTATTTCACCCTCGCTATGATCTTTTTCATTCCAAAAAGAACGATACCTAACATGTACTGAAAGATCGTCCTTCACAAGAAACTGATAGCCTATATTGTTATCAAGGGTAGTCGTATGTTCTTTTCCCTGACCATTATGCATATCTGTTTTTCCAATTCCGTAGGTTAAGTTTGCAAACAGATGATGGCGGTCTGAGTCTTTGAACATGGGTGTGGCCAGGCCAATTCCAACCTCAAAAAGGTTGCTATTTGCCTCATACCGTGAAGTAGCGTTTGGTGCTTCACCCTCTATATCAAGTCGTCGATAACCTACTGTAAGATTGAAAATACTATCGGGTACACGATATCGAACAAATAATTCAAAATCGCTATTTTCTTGCGTAAAAGTAGTTACTCCCGAGTTAGATCCTCCAGGCCATACACTTATGTCTATAATTTCAGTAGTGTAACCACTGCTTGTGTAATAGGTCAGTATATAGCTGAAGTTTTCCTGGAACGAAGGTGCGTATTCGACGGAGAGCCCATACATAACAAACTGTACGTCTTTCCAGCTATTTACGTGATTTAAATCATCCCCTGAATCTTCAACTGATGCATTTATCCACCAGACATGGGGGCTGACTGTCCAGCTCCCTTCCGCTAAAGCTTGAGTTACCGGGGCAATGGTTAAAGCCAGTATTACTGTAGCTATTCTATATTTGATTAGTTTGAACATTTTTCTACTTACCTCTTTACCTTAATTAGATCAAGTAAATGAATCAATTGTGGCAACAACCTCTATGAATGTAGTGTTATAATAACATGATTAAAAAATAATTGTTCATAGGTGAGGCTTTCTATTGGTCAATATCAATGATTCCCTCTTCCTCTTTTATGGAAAAAGCAATTGTGATTAAAAAATTCTACTCTTTTTCAGATTCGCTGAAGACAATTGAGCGTGAAGTCAGTGTTAGGCTTATAAACAGAAAGGTTTACTAGAATGATTCCTAAACAATATCTGCATGGATTCTTGATAGTCATATTAGCTGCTTTCCCACTATTGTTTTCTGCCTGTGCTACAGTGCGTCCAGATACTCCAAAGCGCGTGGCGCTCGTTATCGGGAACAGTGCCTACCAAAATACACAGGCCATTCCCAACCCTGTAAATGACGCACGAGACCTTTCTCGTGAGTTGCGTATGTTGGACTTTCATGTCATAGAGGGTCTAGATCTTGATATAAACGGTATGATTCAAATCCTACGCGAGTTTGAACAGCATGTTCCAACTGCCAAGGCAGCAGTATTTTATTTTGCTGGGCATGGCATTCAGGTGTCAGGGAAAAATTATCTGGTACCTGTTGATGCCTCGTTTGATCAAGAATTAGTTGCCAGGGAAGGCGTATTGGAATCACAAACCATACCCCTGGATCACGTGATTGCAGTACTTGACAATACCCCAGGTACCAGTCTTGTTTTTCTTGATGCCTGCCGTGACAATCCCCTAACGAGTGTGATCCAAGGTTCGGGGGAGAATCAAAGGGCCTTAAAAATCAAGCGCCATAATCATAGTGGTAAGATTCTTCGTCAGGCATCACTGCGTCGGGGCCTGGCACAAGTTGAAGTGGGGTCTGCCCATAATATGTTAATTGCTTTTTCCACGCAACCTGGTAATATTGCACTAGATGGTAAAGGTGCAAATAGCCCTTTTGCCAAGTCGCTATTGAAATACATCGCTATACCTGGTCTGGAAATACGTGAATTGCTTACAGAAGTAAGAAAAGACGTAATGTTAACTACTGATAATCACCAAGTGCCGTGGGATCAGTCTTCACTGACTGCCCCATTTAGTTTTCTTGAGGCTCGTCACTTGGCCGCACCTCCTCCATAACAGTCAAAACTGCCTTTCACTCAAAAGCTCTCTTTTTCTGAAAAACCCGCGAAAATAGAATAAAAACAATCATTCTCGTTCAAAAGGAACGGGGTCAGGTTACCAATATTTGGTATTGTGGTTTCATTAATATATTTCAACTACAATAACCAATAAACTACAGACCAAAGATAGTCAAATATAAAATTCGTATAATACAAAGAGGACCTGATGCACATAATCTACGATGATACAACACCATCCAAGAGAGCCGAATATGCTAAAAAGCCGGTGTTCGAACATAGCACTTCGACAGAGAAGGAACAAGAGAAGGAGAACATCAAAGCACTGCAAAAAGCATATGGAATTACACCCCTAATTACACCCCAGGGGTTGAATCTCCACTTTAACTAAAACTTGGTCCTCCAAAAATCCTCACCTTCTTTCAAACCATTTGGCACCCTGCCATCATTCAACCACCTTACCAACTGCTGTGCCATCATGGCACCATGGAAGACCTATCTAACAGCACACACCGCAGTAAAATGCAATCGCAGCAGAACAGAAGAGAGCGGCCTCAACAGCAGAGCCACGACTACACTTTTCAGGGGCAGCCCGTCGACATCGTCGAGACCTATTCCCGGCGGAACAAACGCATCGCAGTTATACAGGAGAGAAAGGGTGAAGTGTTTGAACTCTTTTTTGAGCAGCTCGACTGAACAGACGCTCCGCTTAAACCTCGGACTGGGCCACCTTGTTCCGGCCGCTCTCTTTTGCTTCGTACATCCCCTGGTCGGCGCGTTTTATGGTCTGGTCGATCGACTCATTCCCGGCGTGAAGTGTTATCCCGAAACTGCATGTAACGTGCCCGACCACCTCAAAAGGTTCATTTTCGACGCGTTGCCTGACATGCTCGGCCATCCGTCTTAATGTTTCGATCGATTCCGTCTCCGTAATCAGTACGAACTCTTCTCCGCCCCAACGGATCAGCAGGTCGTCGTTACGAATGGAGTATCTTACCGTCGATACGAGATGCTTCAGAACCTGGTCGCCGATGTCATGGCCGAAGGTGTCGTTCACTCTTTTGAAATGGTCGATGTCAAACATCATGAGACCGAGACAGGTGTTTCTCTTTTCGGCATTTTCAATAAGATCATGGATATTCGTTTCAAAGAAATCCCTGCTGTAAGCGCCGGTCAGATGGTCACGGCTCACCCTCTGTTCCAGTGAAAACTGCTCCAGCATGGTCTCGCTGATATCGGTAAAGGAGACAATAAAGTCATCATCGTCGAAATGGTTGATGGAGACACTGAATACATGAGAATGTGCATGTGTATCGACCAGCGAGACCACACGCTCTTTTTTTGGTAGCGTCTCAAAAGCCTCAATCCAGTTTTCCCCATCGGGCACTTTCCCGAGGTGGAAAAACCTCTCATCTTCAACAAAACGATCGCAGATACAGTCGTACTCTTTAAAAAAATCTTCCAATGCGGCAAAACCGAAAAAGTGCAAAAAGGAGTGATTGGCCTTTTTTAAACGTTTGCCGTCCGTTTGAATGATGATGTTTCTTTGCAGATCAAAAAGGCGCTGAAGCTTGTTCTGATCGGCGATACGATCGGTGATGTCGTAGACGGTTCCGATGGAGCGTACGGGCTTGCCGTCGCTGTTGTAGGAGTGTTCACAGCGCTCTTCGACATAACGCACCGCTCCGTTTTTCTGAATAATGCGATGGACGATACTGTAGCACCTTTTCTCTTCTATGGATTCGCTGTATTCATTAGCCAATGCTTCGCGGTCCTCGGGATGGACATAACCCATAAACGCCTCATAGCTTGCCTCAAATTCCTGAGGTTCCAGTCCGAAGATCCGGTAGACCTCATCGCTCCAGAAGAGTCTATTCTCTTCCAGATCAAACTCCCAAAAGCCCAAATTGGCGATATTCTGCGCCTCTTTAAGCCGCTTATTTGTGCTTTGCAGCTTCTCTTCCGCGGCTTTAAGGCTGTTTTGAATCGTGACGAGATGGCGAATTATAAGTGCGATTAGGTAGGAGATAAGAACGCCGGTAATAATCGGGGTGTTAAAAGCGGCTATCATGAGGTTCCTGTCAAAAAAACCGCCTGTCAGCCAGTAGCTTTGTACCATTACCAGTACCTCTGCGATGATCGTAGCCAACGCCGTAAAGAGGATAATGAATGGCCAAAATCCCAACCCCGCTAAGAAAGAGAGCACTTTTGTCACTGAAACCCCTTGATTCATACTGCCAAACCGGATTATTAGGCAGCGGTATATTTCATAGATGAATGGAATTTAAAGTATACAGTATAAAGTAAACATCTGTTAATCATGGTGAAGATCAGCTCTTTGATCTTTGCGCGATTGACCATCGGGTCTCCTTGCGATCTGTTGTTACAAGGAATAGTGCAAGAAGTGTGCGAGAGTAGAGTTATGAACGAAAGTTAAAAATTCATTACCTTGTAAAGTAGCCTGTCCCCATTTGTACAGACTCCTACTATCATAAAAGTAGAAATTCAACCCCTAATGCATAGTACACAAAATTAAAGAGACTAGTATTTTTGTATATCTTGTTCCATCTCTTTAACACTTTGATAAATGATACGATTAAATTTTTGATTGATTTTCTCATCATCAAACCATTTTATATTCTCTCCATATATCCTTACTAAAATATCTTTTTTATCATCAATGGTATAAGAATCAAAATTGGGAATATATCTTGTATTACTTCTATTTTTTAATATCTCATGATACGTTCTAACAAAACTTTTTACATCCACATTTCTTGTTATTCCAAATTTAACAAATATCTGTTGTACAAACCTATCCAATTTAAACAATAATTGAATATCCTCAATTTGTGAAAAGAAAAACAACCATCCATATTTCTTTCCTTCAATTTTACAACCTGTTATTTTGAGATTTAATTTCCATAAAAGAATATTGAGATTTTTTATTTTTGCATATTTATATTGCGAGAAAGTGTTTACAATCGAATTTTCTAGCCTGTGTATAGACGCGTCCCTAACTGTAAAAACATCTTTGTAGTAATAACCTAGATAATAGAACCCATCCTTTAAAAGACCTGCGTCTGTTTTTTCCGAGCCTTGCTTAAGTTCATGTATTTCTAACATCATCTTGGACGTATCTTTTGTTATCGATTTTAATATTTCATCGACATCGCTATTGTTACAAATAATTAAAATATCATCTACATACCTATAATAATCGAAAGTTGTTTTTGATTTGTATTTAGCGTCTAAATTCATCATATATATTGATGCTAAGATGTTTGATATAGATAATCCTTGGGGAACACCTTTAGTAATAGTGTATTTTTTTAAACCCTTTTTAGGAGCACTCACTGTCTCTTGCTTAATTGCTTTTTCAATCAATGAGATGATTTCTTTTTTTCGAATCTTTTGCCGAATTCTTTTCAATAAGATATCATGATCAAGTGATGGATAAAAATCTTTAATATCTATTTTTATGAAACTATCATATGTTGATGATTCAATAGTTGTTTTGATAGAATGAATTGTTGTGTGTACTAGCTCATTTAGAACTTTTTCTTGGAAGGTTGCAGTCAGTAAGTTTGTTAGTGCTCTTAAAGTGACTTTATCCCTAATTGTGGGGATAGATATAACTCTCGGGTATTTTGTTCGTCCCTTAGATATCAATTTTTCTTTATAAAATGAAAAGTCATAACTATTATTCATTGTCTTGCGATTGATAGTTTCAATCTCAGCGTCTAATTTACTCTCAAATGAATGTTTATTTATTCTATCAACTCCGACAGCTACGTTATAACTAATATTATTGCTATATATCTCTAATAAGCTTATTTTAGTAAATAAAGTTTTAAAGTAATTCGATGCTTGCATCTAAATCATGTACTGTAATAAACATATTGGTAAAATCAATAAAACGAGTTTAAAAGAAAATTGAAAAATCAAATAACCGATTAGTTTTATCCATTTAAATATAGTGAAATCAGGATTATCATATTTTTCTTTATCTTCATTTCTAATATCACATTGTACTTTTAAGTCATCGTATGTTGAATGGTTTTCCGTAATATTTAGAATAAAATGGTATTCAGCTTGAACCTGCTTTAACTTAACCTTAGTATCGTCATTCTGTACACCTTTTTCATACGCTTCCGCACAACTACACAACTCATCCATTTTTATGTAACTAGTTTGGAATAATTTTGCTCTTTCTTTAAAGTTCATAGCTAATACAAATATGGAGGTTGCAAATACAATTATTGAAAATACAAGAATCAGTTTTTCGTCTTCATCTGTTAACATAATTGAAATCCCAATTATGAAAAGAGTGTAGTAACTCAATATTATTTGTGAGAAAAAATCATTAGTCTTTAAACGTTCTGAGGTACGAATCCTTGCCTGTCTAGTTCGCCATATTTTATTCGATAAGGACATGTTATATCTTTAATTTTGATTTTAGAGGGGCGAAGTCTCCAAAGCATTCGCAAGGTTTTTACCTTACACTTACATGTAAGGTCAATATAAAAGTACAAAACAGTACTTATTAATTACAATTATTTGTATAAGACTTCTACAAATCTATTTTAAATTTCTTTAAAATAAGAGACTTCGCTTACATATTCTACCCAGAGTACTATTATGGTTTCCAAGATTCAGTATATGGTAATATTTTTATGAAAATTTAGGGTCTGGTGACAACCCGCTACTTTGCTCCACTGTTTCTCGTTCCCATCGCTCCTTCGTGGGAATGCAGACCAAAATCAGAACAACCAATCAACTACATTCCACCGTAAGGTGACAAAAACACTAAACAACTACCTCTAAAGCCCCGCTACGATGCAAAAAATCATCAACGCGTGAAAGTGTTGGTGATGTTCTTTTTTATTGATAGCGCCAGGCTAATCAAGGTATTTAGAGGAGTTAAGTAGTGGGTTGTCACCAGACCCTAAATTTTATGCTGTTGATCAAAACTATACTGTATCAATAGTATTAGACAATAATAATAGCAGCCTAATTTCACAAACGTGGACAAGCGATGATGTTGTTTCAATAACATATTCAATCAATAACGATTCTAATATATCTACGGTATTTTCACCTGTTGTGTTCACATCTACAAGTGGCAACTTTACGACAGATGCAGGTGGTAGTTTAACTTCAGTTCCTAGCTCATGGAATGATGCTTCAGGTTTGTCTACTGTTGTACAAACTAATGACCCTTATGCTGTTAGCGGGACATTTTATTTTTATATTAACGGTATTAATGGTGTCTACACTCCAGATAGCTGGACCCATAATATTTATGATGCAAATGTAGTACAAGATATAGACCCAGCCTACTGGACAATATCATTGAAGTAAGTTCCAAGTTTTAGACCAGTTACTGTCCCTCCTCTTCCAGAGAATATTTTGTAGGGGGGATTTATACCAATTTACATCCTTCAATCTCTCGATATTCGAATTTTAGGAATTTTAGGGTCTGGTGACAACCCGCTACTTTGCTCCACTGTTTCTCGTTT
>JBATWM010000034.1:0-9765 GCA_049672605.1 Sulfurimonadaceae bacterium | reverse complement strand
GGCTGCTGAACAGGCGGAAAACGGGGTGGAGATGACGGTGTGGATGTTCCGCTGCCACCACCGCCTGAATAGCTGCCGTCTTGATATATATCTCTTACATTCGGACGAATACCGTAAATTACATGATACTCTCTGACTGCCCCTATAAAATACCCTCTTCGTTTTTTATCTGCTCGTTTGATCACCTGCTGGATCTGATATTGATCGCCTAAAGGTATCTGTTCTTTGCAGTAGGCCAAATAGGCAGTGGCAGTATCAATGAGACTATTGACCAGGTCATAGCTCTTGCGGTAAGTACGCTTACCCTTATCATCCATCTTGTATTGCGCAATAGAATAAGCATCTTCATACTCACTGCAAGCCGTTGCAAATAGGCTTGTGCTCATGATAGATATCAGCAATCCTATAACAATTATTACTCGTTTCATCGCACAGGCCTTATGGTTCCCCATTTGTAGACCACGATCTCTTCAGGATGTGTTCGTGCATAACTTCTTACCTGTGACTGAGTAAATACTCGATAGCTCTGTTGATGTTGTTTAGCTTTTGCGATTTTACGTGTAAGCGTGTATTGCCGATCAAGAGAGTAGCTTTTTGGACACTGTTTAAGTAGAGTTTCCCCCTCTTTAACAAATCTTTTAATGATCTCATATGATTTGTTTCCAGCTATTGCGATACGAGCTACAGTATCGTAGGCAGCTTCCTCTTTTTCAAAAGAGCGTTGGAGGGTTTGGCACTCGTCTGCTTCTATATGACTGCTGATCAGTAGAAATATAATAGACAAAAGTAATCGCTTCATCTGACTATTTTAGCGGATAGAATATTATTTTTGATAGAGGAAATAAGGTTAGATGATATTTTGAACTTTCTACTGATTATGGTTTTGATTTTTTAGATGTGTGATTGTTTTGGTTTAAAGCGCTGAAGTTGTTTGGTGAAAAGCTATCGCTTTTTCTATTGATGTCCAAGCCGGCGTCGGTGAAATGTTAACTATTTATGCTACTTTATCCAATGAGAATACCCATTTAGGATATTTCTCATTCGGCATATCATCAACTCTGGTTTCGCACGGGTTAAAGCCAAGCAGTTGGCTTTTTTATTAATGTCCAAGCCGACGGTGATCGCAAGCGATAACACCTCTGGTTTCGCTAGGTTCACCCTTTGGGTGTTCCATCGATGTTTAAGCCGGCGTCGGTGCTTCGCACATCGACTCTGGTTTCGTTCGCTGTAAAGCCAAGCAGTTGGCTTTACTTATCGCGAACTCACATCCTATCTTTAGCAGTGATTCCTAGCATTGAGAGCCCTGTGCGTAGTGAAAGCGCTACAACAAGGAATAGTTTCAGCAGTTTTGCTTCATCGGCTTCACCGATGATGCGGTAGTCATAGTAGAACTTATGCAGTCTAGCCGCAAGTGATTTTAGATACTCCGGCATCTTCTGCACTTGACGTGAGGCAAAAGCATCTTCGATCACTTCCGGTAACAGAAGGGCTTCGAAGAGGAGCCCGTCTGCATCTTCATTAAGCCCTTTAAGGTCACTCTTCATGATCTCTTCGATAGAGAGTTCACTTTTGCCCAGAATCGTCTGAATACGTGCATGCGCGTAGTTGATGTAGTAGATAGGGTTTGAGCTATCCTCTTTTTTCAACTCGTTAACATCGAACTCTAAAGGGGTGTCACTCTTTTTACTGGCAAAGATAAAACGCAGAGCATCAGCACCGATCTCTTCGACAATATCACTCATCAAGATGACGTTACCGGCACGTTTACTCATCTTGTACGGTTCGCCATCTTTTAACAGGCTGACCATCTGAGAAAGCTGTACCTCAAGCTTTTTGCTGTCATGACCCAAGAACTCAGTCGCAGCTTTTACACGCGGGATGTAACCGTGGTGATCGGCGCCCCAGATATTGATGTGGTGATGATAGCCGCGCTCGAATTTTTGGTTATGGTAGACAATGTCGCCTGCCAGATAGGTCGGACGGCCGTCTTCACGAACAACGACACGATCTTTCTCATCATCATGTTCACTTGAGCGGATCCAGATCTTATCTTCTGCGTGATAGACGCCCTCGCCCATCTTGGCCATAACACGATCCCAGTCATCATAGAGAGTGGATTCTGAGACAAAGGTGTCAAAGTGGATATTAGCATCAGCAAGGTCGCTGACAATGATATCCATTACCTTGTCTTTTGCCCAGAGTGCCAACTCTTTTTGACGGCTCTCATCGTGAAAGATCTCTGTTCCAAAGACCTCAGCCGCTTCTTTGGCTAAGGCACTCATGTACTCACCGCGATAGAAGCTCTCAGGGTATTCGACCTCTTCATTCAGAATCGATGCTCGACCCTCTAGTTGAATAGAGTGTCCCAAAAGGTCGATCTGATTACCGGCATCATTCACATAGTACTCTGCAGTAATGTCGTAACCTAGCTTACGTCCTAGACGAAGCAGTGTGTCACCATAGACTGCCCCGCGAGCATGGCCGATATGCAGTGGGCCTGTAGGGTTGGCACTCACAAATTCAAGAAGGATCTTATCTTTTGTGTCGATGGAACCAAACTCTGCTTCATTATCCAATGCCCACGAAGCGTACTCATCCAGAAACGATTCGGAAAGGCGTAGGTTGATATAACCTTTTACCGATTCGACTGCTGAAAACATAGCATCTTCACCAAACGATGAAGCTAACTCTTCGGCAATAACCATAGGTGATTTACGAAGTTCTTTTGCGAGGGAAAATGCGACTGGAGTGGAGAAGTGGCCAAAAGAGCGATCTTTTGGTTTTTCTAAAACAACATCACGTTCAAACTGCTCTCTAAGGAGCGCTGCAACACGTTGTTTCAATGTTAAGCTTTTTTAGTTTCTTTAGGTGCCTCAGTTGATGCACCCTCTTCAGAACCTTCTACTTTTTTAGGCTCTTCAGTTTCTGTGTCGTCTTTAGCGACTTCCGGTTCGTCATCTTTTACCGATTTTTTGAAGTTACGAATACCTTCACCTAGACCTTTTGCAAGTTGAGGAATCTTTTTACCGCCGAAAAGAAGCAGTACAACTGCAAGAATTAAAATAAGTTCGAACCCGCCTGGAATCTGTGGCATTAGGTCTCCTTGAATATAAAATTATTGTGCGAAGTATAACTTTTAGATGCTGTAATAAGGCTAAAACGTTTATGCTATTTATTTGAGGTGCCCTAGATTACGTTCACTACGCAACACAGCACCCTTTTAGATCTCTTTTAAGACCTGCTGGATACGTGCCAACACCTCTTTGATCTTCTCTGGAAAGGTAAACAGTTCGCGTTTTACAGTACTAGATAAAGCTTCACCATCTTCGATCTCATTAAAAATACCCATCATGTTACGCAGGTAATTTCTTTGATAGCTGCACGTTTGACACGCTTTTATCTCTTCGCACATACCGTCATTAAGGCTGACATAGGCCTCCTCAACCGCGATAGAAAGCTGCTGAATGAAACTTGGATCTTTTAACTGAATACCATAAGTCTGTGTGTTCACCATGCTGTCAATGTTTTTGAATTGTTGCTCAACATTTTGGATCGTTTCAATCATAATAATTCCTTATGTGTCTTTAATAGCAGGTAGTATAGGATGACAACAATGAAAAAAAGCTAAAAGTACTCTATTTTTCATTGTTATTAGTTTTTAAGCGTCTTATATAAACAAATACAAGCAAGACAAGCGCTCCCAGTACCGCTAACGTGATCTGATGTAGATAGGCTGCGATCAACTCCTGATTCTTACCCAAGATGTATCCCAGCATGATCAAAACCATACTCCAGATACCGGCACCTAATGCCGTATAGAGAGAAAAATGGAGCAGCGGCATTTTAGAAAGTCCTGCCGGAATCGAGATAAGCTGACGGATCCCGGGAATAAGACGACCGGTAAATGTTGAGATAGGACCATGTTTTTGAAAAAAGGTCTCCATCTTCTCCATAGTAGTGTTGGAGATAAAGATATATTTTCCAAACCGCATCAACAGCTGTCTTCCAATAAGAAGTGCGCCAAAATAGTTTATAAAGGCCCCGGCTAAAGAGCCAAAGAGTGCCGCTAAAAAGATGAGTATGATATTCAGCTCACCTTGCTGCGCCAGATAGCCGGCCGGTATCAACACGATCTCACTCGGAAAAGGGATAAATGAGCTCTCTATCATCATTAAAAGAAAGATCCCCGCGTAACCCATATCCAAAATATTTTGAACCAGCCACTGTGCAAGATCAGCTAACATTTAAACTCTCCTCTATACTGTCAATTATGGCCGCAGCACCGCCTTTGTGGCTAAGCTCCATCAATCCACGGCTCTTCTCTTCAAGATCACTCCCTAAGATGGCTATCAGATTGCGTGAATAGGACTCACTCTCACGCTGCGACCATGCCAACCCTTTATCAACCAGATAACCTGCGTTGTAAAACTGATGATCACCTGCCGCATAAGGGTACGGTACAAACAGTGCCGGCAACCCATTTGCTGTCACTTCCCAAAGGGTACTTGCACCCGCGCGGCTGACCGCTAGATCTGCACGTTCTATTAACGCAGGAAGCTCTTTTGTGAAACTGTAGAGTTCAACATCTAGTTTTTGATCTTTATAAGCCTGTTGAACCCGATCAAAATCGCGTTCACCGCACTGATGGATAACTTTAATACCTTTAGCCGTGCAGACTGCTGCTGTCTCTAAAGCAAGGTTGTTGATAAACTGCGCTCCTTGAGAACCGCCTAAGAAGACAATTGTTTTAATCTCTTTTCTCAGATGTGATGTCGCAAAAAAGATATCTCGAACTGGGTAATCTTTGACCGGTGAATTTTCCTCATATGAGCTGTAAAAAGCACGTGCATACGGTTTCATCATGGTGTTCAGTCGTCCCATCACCGCATTTTGCTCATGAATAAAAAAAGGGATCTGTTTTGTATAAGCACCGAAGGTTGCTGCTGCTGCGGAGTAGCCACCTACAGAGACCACCGCATCGATCTGCTCTTGCTTGAATATCTTACGTGACTTGATAACCGCACGAAAGATCTTCCACAACGCCCACATCTTGCCAAGGTATTTTCGGTTAACTACCCCGCTGGTGTCGAGAAAATAGCACTGTTCAAATCTCGTTTCATCTTCAAACCAAGCCCTGTCTTGACCCGAGGTCGAACCGATATAGATCGTCTCATGCCCTTTTTGCTTTAGGGCCTCAAGAAGTGCTGCTGCTATGGCCAGATGCCCGCCTGTTCCACCGCCTGTTATCGCTACTCTCATCTCATTCCTAACTTTTTAACTTGACTTTGCGTGAAGCCATCAAGACCATACCGATGCCGATCGATGCTGCGATCATTGCTGAACCGCCATAACTTAAAAACGGTACTGAGATACCTTTGATCGGTGTGATCCCGCTAATACCAAAGGCATTGATCAAAAAGGTGAACGCAATGACCAAACCGATACCGATACTAAAAAGATAACTTTTTTCATCTCTACTGCGATTAGCGATCTTAAAAATACGCTGCAAGATGGCTAAAAAGATCATCGTCACCAACATTACCCCAAGAAAACCAAACTCCTCTGCTATGCCGGCCAAGACAAAATCCGTATGGACCTCTGACAAAAAGCCCAGCTTAAAGGTACCATTGGCCAGACCAGAGCCAAAAAGGCCGCCATTGTTAATAGCATTAAGCGAGTGAGATATCTGATAGGGTTCGGAATAACTCTCTACATGCAGTTTACTCAGCAGCCAGCTTGGTAAAAAAGGTTCCAACTGCGTCTGGGCCAGTGACCACCATGACTTGATCCGTGCGATCCGGTGCTCCGCTGTAAAAATAAAGATAAGAAAAAAGGCCAATGCAGTGCCCATAAGCGTTATAAAGACCTTACCGCTGCTGCCTGCAAAGATCAACATAAAGAGCAGTGTCATGCTCAGCACAACGACCTGTCCAAGATCTTTTTGCATAACAGCGATCAGGGCCATCACAAACACAAAAAAGACCAGATAAGGCGCTATACGTAAAAATTCCTGTTTCAGACCCATACCGCCGTGGTGTCCCAGCTTACGTGAAAAGCTCCAAGCCAGAAAGTAGACAAACCCCACTTTAAAAAACTCTACCGGCGCCAAAGAGAAGCCTGCCATTTTGATCCACCGTTTTGCACCACCCACTTCACTCACTATGCTCGAAGGCATAAAAGGCATAGCAAGCATCAATAAAAAACTGCCGGCAAACAGAGTGAGCCCCAGACGCTTTAACCAGACATCTGGGTTAAGCTGTGAGAGTGTCCACATAATAAAAATAGAGAGCAGTCCAAAAGCAGACTGGCGGATCACAAAATGAAAATCACTGTAGTCAAAGAGCACAACGATGTAGCTCGAAAGCGAGTATGAGAAGATAATACTGATACCGATAAGCAGTGCAGTCAAGATAAAAAGTTGTCGATCAGCCATTATTTTCCATGATTAGTTTTTGTAATGACATTTTAGCGTTTTGGGATTAAAATGACGACACATTGATAGTAATCAGCGTTTCTATTTGCATTGATGATTACTAAGCTCATAACTGCGATGACCATCAAAAAGCAGTGCATTGTCTTGAAGTTTGACATCGATCAGACGGTCAAGTCCATCATCACCTTGAAGAATCAGCTGTTCATTTTCAACCGACCATTTCCCAAGTTTTTGCTCTTGCACACGTGACATTCCACCTGCAACTGTTCGCTCTTCTTGGAGCAGATACCGTCTATTGGAACAGAGCCAAAGTTCACGCTTCTCATCATAGGCACCGTCACGTTTCAGATACGCAATATGGGCGCCTTTGAGACGCATCTCTAAGTCCTGAAGAGCATTTTGCAGTTGTTTGGTCGGGGTAAAACTGAGCGCTTGAACAATGTTCATAGTTGTCGCTTTTATGGCACTGTCATTTGCCTTGTCATACTGCACTTTCATCACCACCGCTCTCTCTTGCGGTCCCAAGATCACATAAATGAGAACTGATGCTCGATCTTGACCGCCATTGGATGTATAAGAACGACGATAAATTCGCGAATTTAATTTGACAATGCGTTCTTGAGGAAAGACTTTAATGTTGTTTTTCAGATAGTGCGGCTCGTTCAGATAAGTGATCGCTTCCGAGATATTTAAACTCTTTGAACGCAAAACCATCGTGTCTTTTGTCCCTTTCTGAAAAAGCACTAAGCCTTCACCTTTTTTTACAACGGCTTCCCAACGATGAGGAACTCCCATGCTCACACCTAGATGTGAGACCGTTAATTTTATTGGACCGCTATAGGTTCTCTCCAACTCTAATTCAACACCTAAAAGCACTGTAGTAAATAGAAAAAAGCTCAATAATAATCGCATCAACAGATCCCTCAAGTTTTAGAATCAAACTATAACATAAAGCCATAAACGGATAGTTGTTTTTAACACCTTTATAATGATATTCTAGATATATTTTTGCATCTAAAACAAAGGCGCGGACGATATGGTTGATGACGATAACAAATCTTCAAAAGTCCTGCTGCTCTTTATCTTTATAGTTATCGGTTTTTTGATCTTTTTAAGTACCATGTTCTACACCGCTGTCAAGCCGAGACACCTCCCTTCACTTTTTACCTCTGACTCTACCAATGCAGAACGTGGCAGCATCATCAGTGCGGACGGTTTTCATCTTGCCATCACCAAAAAAGTCTATAAAGCGATGATCAACACTAAAAATCTTGATCCGGACAAAAAAGAGCTTTTTATTCAACTCTTCTCTATTTACAGTGATATCCCCGTAAAGAAACTCCGTAAAAAGCTGCGTAAAAAAGGGACCGTAACTCTGAGCTACAGTATCTCTGAACAACATGCTCAGTACCTAAAAGGCCTCGCTTACGAACTGCGCCGTCTTAATGTCTTTCAAGAGTACAAAACATCCAGAGGACGCCATATCTTGCAGGGTCTTGATGTCATCGAAAGCGGTGAAGCACGTATCTACCCTTATGGTGATCTGCTGACCCCGGTTATTGGTTACCCTAAAAAACATGAAGACCACGGTTACACCCGTTCCCATGGTATGAAAGGGATCGAACGTAATTATAATGAAGAGCTCACGCCTCTAAAAAATGGTCTGCAACGCGGTCTGCGAGATGTTAACGGTTACATGATCCTCAATAGAGAGAGCAAGACCGAATATGCAGAGAACGGCATGGATGTTAGACTGACGATTCCTGTTACTCTACAATCGCGAGTTGAACAGATGTGTGACAAAATGAAAGAGAAGATGGGTGCGCGGCAGATCATGGTCACCGTGATGGAGGCAGAGACCGGCAAGGTGCTGATCCTGGCTTCCTCCAACCGCTTCAAACCCAAAGACATCCGGCAAGAGGACATCGCCTCTCTTCAGGTGCATGCCGTCGAGTACAGTTTTGAGCCGGGTTCTGTTTTGAAACCAATTGTGTTTGCACTTTTGATGAAACATCAACAGGTCAACCCTTTTGAAGTGGTCAATGTCCATAACGGACGTTTTAAAATCGGTAAACGCTGGATAACCGATGAGCATAAAGAGGACTATCTGAGTGCTGAAAATGTCATTGTCTACTCTTCTAACATCGGGATCGCACAACTGGCGCAGCGTCTAAGAGCCAGTGACTATTACCAAGGTCTGATCGACTTTGGGTTTACACAAGCCTCCGGCATCGACTTGACCAATGAGTATAAAGGGAAGATACCAAACATGCGTCAGCTCAATTCAGAGACCTACAAAGCCAGTGCCGCATACGGCTACGCCATGCGCGCCAACCTTGTACAACTCATAAAGGCCTATAACGTCTTTAATAACCACGGTCGTATGGTCACACCACGCTTAATCGAAGAGTTTATCGAACAAAACGGACGAAAGATCACAGTAGAGTCTGAAGAGCCTATTCAGCTTCTAAGCCCAGAGATCGCAGAACGTCTAAAACGTATTCTTATAAAAACCGCCGTAGAGGGGACAGGACAGAAAGCCTTGGTCGATGGTATTGTCGTCGGCGGTAAAACAGGAACGGCGCAGATCTCAGAAAAGGGTCGCTACCAACAGAAGTACAACACCTCATTCATAGGCTTTGCCGATGACGAGACCAAAAACTACACCATAGGCGTCACTGTAATACGCCCAAAGATAGCCTACCGCTTCGCCGCACAAAGCGCCGCGCCTGTTTTCCAAAAGACAGTTGAGCTGATGGTCGAAGAGGGCTACCTTACTCGTAAAGAGTAATTTTAAATTTTAAATTTTAAATTTTAAATTTTACAAAGATGGCGCAGCTCATCTTATGACAAACTGAACTTTACAAAAGTTTCAGATTTGGTGCAGATTGCGCTGAAGTGATCCCGAAGGCGTACATCGGTACGTCGAGAGGTGAGCTGAAGTGCAAGATGCGCCGAAGCTGAAACTTTTTAGTGGAAGAGACTGTTTTTGTCGTAGTTATGTCGCGCGTGAAGCAACTCTTCATCATGATCGATAAAATACTTATAACTCGAATACGACAGACTTTTTGTCATCTTCTGATTAACGATCTTCTGTATAGCGGTTAGACTGACGCCAAAGTTTAGTAGTTCCATGATCTCATCACGATGCGAGTCAAGAGCCCTCTCTTTGTTTTTATGCCCTTTCGGACGACCCAGTTTTATGCCTTTTGCTTTTACAGCCGCAAGACCCTGCTTTGTCCGCGTCGAGATAAACGCTCGTTCCGCCTCTGCAAAATAGCCGTATATTTTCAACAGCGCATCTTTAAGGGGATTCTCTTGTGTTGTACTCA
>JBATWM010000033.1:0-21880 GCA_049672605.1 Sulfurimonadaceae bacterium | reverse complement strand
TTTTCGATCCTAAAAATTGCTAAACCTCTCCCTGCGATAGCAGGGAACTTCCCGATACGTTTTCATTCTGTCAGCTTTTTTGGTTCTTCTCAGACCTTCATGTATAATAGTCCTATTGCAATTACATTAAAGGCCATAAGATGAAGGGAAAGATGAATATCACCTATAAAGTCCTCTGTCAAAAAGACACCAACCAAGAGATCACCATAGATGCACTGTTAAACAACGAGAAAGTAGCCAAGGTGATCAAAAGTGAGTTTGGTCAGGGCTTACGCAACCTAGTTCTCAGCAGCGAAGACAAAGAGGCTCTCTTGACGCTTGCGACAGAAAAAGAGCTTTATGAGTTCGAAGTGAGCAAAAACGACTTCGCAGACATCCTCGACTTGGCAGAAGAGAACGCCAAAAGCCGTAAGCTTTTGAAAAAAGAGTGTGACAGAGTGGAGATCGTCGATATAGAGACGATGTAATCTTTATTGGATTTTATATCTTCTGTGCAGTATCTTCCTTGTTCCTATCGTCTCGATTGGAATACATACCGGTGTCTAAATTACAAAATTCAATCCCTATAAAGCTGGCATCACTCTCATAATCTCTAGTCAAGCTGTATCGACGATGTTTGCTTAATCTGCATAGCTCTTTTATGTCGTAGGTTCCCGTCATCGTAGTCTATTTGGAGGGGAAATTTTTGTTTGTTGTCTTATTTGAACTGTCCTATGCATTACCATCGAGGATGATGGGAACGAGGAAATTTATGAAATAATAGCAATAAAGTATGAGCCAACTGTGAGTAAATGCATTGATAACACCTTCAAGGACTGGTAATTCCTATGACAAGAACCGTTGATCTTCATGCGCAAGCTTCTGCCAGCTTAGCTATAGATGTTCTGATGGAGAGCGTTTTTGCCCTTTACTAATCCAACGTACCTACTACTTTTCAGCCTTAAACGTCTTCTCAAACTTAGCTTTTTTTATCTCTTCTGTCATGAATGCACGAACAACAGCCGATACATTAGTGCCTTTTTCCTCGCATAGTTTTTGGAACGCTTGGTAAGTATCTGGCTTGACGTTAAGATTGATTTTTTTCATGTTATCTCTTTCTTTAAATATTTGCCCAATTATATATGGCCTTCCTTAAACAATAATACTGAGACTTGACTTTACAGGCTTTCATGATGTGGTTAAACGTGGGATGGCAAGAGGTAAAATCTAGCAAATTGCTGAAGATAAAAAGAAAGGTAGCTTTAGTGGGTATAGGGTTCACCTGACCCCTTTTTCCGCGAATTTATGAATTAAACCCTATAATATTCCATGGATAAAAAATTAAAAAAATATATAGAATCATATGATCGAATACAAGATTGTAAAACATATGAACTACTACCAAATGGTGGTATGATAGTTTTAATCAATCAAAAAACTGCCTGTGAAGTAGCTATCGATGGTGCCTCGTATACACTAGAAAGTTTTCAAGCTATACTCATCAATGCCTATGAAAACCTTGTACCTATTCAATCAAACGAAACGATAAACGCAATAGCTATACGATTCAAAGGCGCGGGGGCATCTTTTTTTTACGAAGAATATATGGATGAACTCATGCACAATCCAAAAGAACCTATTTTTATAGAGAAAAATATCTTAGAAACTGAACTCGATAGCTATCTAAAAAATCGTTTAAAGCCAAGTCAATTACCTTTTAATATTATGCAACTCATAGATTTATTAGATACACAAGGGGCTGAGTACGATATAGATCAAGTCTTAGCCATAGCAAATGTACCTAGAAAGATTTTGGATAAGACCTTTAGTTTAAGGGTTGGTTTGACCTTCAAAACCTATGCAAGTTTAAAATAACTACTATCCATTGATATATTTAATACATGATTTTAAATGAATCTTAAAATTTAGGGTCGGGTACAACGCGTTAATTAATGAGAAAAATAAATGCCAACAAGTTATACTTCCACTATTAAAGAAAACTAATTAAGAACAGCATAGTGCTACAGTTAAAGGATAAAACTTATGAAATATTTTGACAATATTATTAATAACATGATAAAGGCACACAAAGACCCAAAGACACAATACTCACCAACACAAATGTTTGTTTCAAAAAATGAATTGAGTTTTGCTATTGCCAGGCTTTTGGACGCACAGAAAATCTTTGCTAGTGAGACCTTAGACAACAAAAAAATCACTTCAGACTTGTGTACAATATGGTTTAGCATTAGAGATGAGATGCCAAGTCAAACAGCCAATGACATTGCACTATGCATTATTGAAAATACCCCATTAAGCAATACAGAAGAGCAAACTAACGAAGTGCAGCACTTGTTTTACAAGGCAATGCATACGTACACAGACAATACAGAGTTATCAAACGCATTTACAGAAATTTTCTTTGGCCAAGTCCAGTCTAAAAAGTTTAATACGAGGGCGTTTTGAGTTTTTCTAAAGAAACTTTTCACTTTCTGAAACCACATATGCTAGTTTTATCATGGGACGATACAAAGTAAAGCTATGTCCTCATGTAACTAAGCCACCTAGTTGTTTAGCAAAAAAGTGGAGATTCAACCCCCGGGGTGTATATACACCGGCGCGATCATCGCGTCACCTCTTTCACCTCTTTTTAGATGCGTATGAACTCCAATAAAACTGGTCACCAGTGAGAGCTCTTTTTTTGTCGCAGGTTCCTGTCATTGTGATATATTTGTGGGAGGAATTTTAGTTTGTTATCTTATTGGAACTGTTGTATGCATTCCCATCGGGGACGATGGGAACGAGGAAAAAATAACTTTTTTATTGATAAATTTCATATACTTCTAACTCATTAATTATTTATATAATTATTATTTGTGAAACTATACCTTTTTTACCTAAAAAAATTTGTGGTAGAAGATCGTACTGTAAAAGTTAAAGAGTAGTATAAATTAAACACTGGCTTCACTGTAAGAAGAGGTGTAATAGCGTTTAGCTGGTCAAACTTAAAATATTTTTCTCTTGTAAGCAGAGCTCATTTTCTATCATTAACGCGAACATAGCCGACTCTTGCCTTATTACCTGTTTTAACTACATATTTGGTAGTTCAATATTACTCATGCCATATTCACTAAATGTATAATCAGGTTCTCTACCCGTCATAGAGACTATATCCGCTTTTCCTTGGGTGAAGTCAGCTCTATCTATACTAAGGTCAGATGCTTCAAGAATAAGAGCATTACCTGCATTTGAAACTGTTGTTCCAGGTCCATAAGAGTTAAAGACTACACCTTGTAGCTCTCTATTGTAAGGGTTTTTTATAATCCAGTTGATTGCATCGTACGAGCTTAAAAATAAGAGATGGGGTCTGTCACCCGGAGGTAATGTTATCTCTACTTCATTGTATTTAGACGTACTGGTATCAACCTCGTATGCCACGATATAGCTGATTTGTGTTGTATCATTGATTATTGAGGACAAGTCTTCGTTAACATCAGTTTTTCTATAGTTGGTAAATGAGACATTAAAGCCTGTTGTACTCCAGTGGTTGTGATACTCAACGCGAACACTATGGCTACCAACATCCAAAGTAAGAGGAATGATCTTCTTGCTATTTGCCCATTTAGAGATCAAGTTGTCGTCAATGTAAAATGACACATCCGACCAAGATACATCAAAGCTGGCATTTATATCTGTCTTTTCATGAATAACTATCTCACCTTCCCATTGCGCATATAAATTATAAGAGTCAATTCCAAATTCATATGCGTATGGATATGATATTGCCGGTCTTGTTACTGTTTCTGTGTGCATCAAGACAGGAACTATTGATGGGTCACTTCCATCTGTTCCTACTCCAGGAGTCGTTCCATCTTGTTCAATATAATATTTCGCGGTAAATGGTTGGACAGTAAATGCTCCGACCGTAAGGTTAGGAGTGGTAGTTTGCTCAACTTCTCCACCACTTTCATCTCCACAAGCAGTGATCAATAATGGAACAATACATAGAGCAAGTAATTTATATTTAATTCTAGATAACATTTAAACCTTTCTTCTAATCATTTCTTTTATTACTACATTACATAACGTTTAACTTGAGAAATAGTTGTGCGCACAGGGTCAACTATTTCTCTCCAAGGTTTTGTTATGCATTTTATACACTTCTATATCTTCCAAAGTAGAACTCTTCATATAAACTATATAGATTTTCAGCCACTTTACAAGCTGTTTTATTTTGAATACGATTGAGTGTATTTTCAATAGAACCAAGGACTTGTTCCCCTTTATGATTGTAAGTTTCTGGATATTTTGTCAAAGTAGTTTCAACAAACTTCCATTTTTCTTGTAAATCCTCAGGAAAATTATTTTCATGTAATTAAACTATTTCAACAGACATGACTTTTAAGCGTTCTCTCATGTCTCCATTAGCCGTTGCTAAATATTCAATTACTGTAGCAAGAATTTCTTTTGTCCGTGAGTAAATAAATTCAGACATTTTCAAGTTCCTTTTGGTGCATAACTATTTATTAGTGCACATTTTATACGACTAAGGCTTAAAAGAGAACTTAATAGAAGATGTGAAATATTGCATAAAAACGTTGTTTTGTTGCAAAATGGAATATTTGCTTGTGTTTTGATGATTGCAGGAATGGATTGTCTAGAGAGTGAATGTTGACTAAGTACTGAAAAGGGAGTTATTTGAACGAAAATGTGTTGCTAAGTCCAGCTTTAGGACTTAGTGAATATAGTGTGGGTTAGCTAGTTAAATGATGGTTACTTAAACCAACCCTTAACACGGTCAAACGCAGACTCAAAAAGAGACTCGTGCGGTTTTGATTCTACGCCGAAGCTCTCTTGGAGTTGGTCTAGCAGGTCGTATTGGTCGTCGCTTAGCTTTTTAGGGTAGGTCAGGTTGACCTGTGCGATGAGATCACCTTTACCGTGACCGTGAACATCTTCGATACCTTCGTTACGGAAGGTAAAGTGCTGCTTGTCACGGGTACCGATGTCTAGTTTAAGCTCCAGTTCGCCTGTAAGTGAAGGGATGATCAAGGTCTCACCCATTACCGCCTGTGTAAAGAAGACCGGCACTTCGATGTAGACATCGTTGCCGTTACGGATAAAGGTCTTGTCCTCTTCAACGACGAACGTCACATAAAGGTCGCCGCGAGCACCGCTTTTACCGATGTTGCCTTTACCTGAGACTCTTAGACGGTTTTCGGTGTCGACACCGGCTGGCACTTTGACAGTGACAGACTCTTTGACATTTTCAAAACCTTTGCCGTTACAGTCAGTACATTTTTCACCCGGCATAGTGCCTTCGCCATGACAAACTGGACAGGTCTGTGAGAAGGTCATAAAGCCTTGACGTACATAGACCTGACCTTTACCGCCACACTGGTTACAGCTCTTTACTTTACCATCTTTGGCACCTGTACCTTTACAGGTAGTACAAGCATCTTTGTAGGTAAAGTCGATCTCTTTGTCACAGCCGAATACAGCCTCTTTAAAGCTCAGACGGATCTCTACTGCCATGTCTAAAGGATACTTCTCTTGTGGTCCGCGAGAACGGCGTCCGCCTCCGCCTCCGCCACTGAACATCTCTTCGAACATACTGCCGAGGTCATCGAAACCGCCGCCAAAACCGCCGGAGCTGCGTCTGCCGCCGCCATTTTGCAAGCCCTCTTTACCGTAACGGTCATAAGTAGCACGCTGCTGTTCGTCACTCAGTACCTGGTAGGCCTCGTTACAGTACTTAAAGTTTCTTTCTGCTTCATCATCACCCGGATTACGGTCAGGGTGCCACTGCTTAGCCAGCTTTCTGTACGCTTTTTTAATGGTCGTTTTGTCCGCGTTTTGCGAGACCTCTAATATTTCATAATAACTTAGATCTTCCACTAGGTAACCTTTTTCATATTCTTAATAAAATTATTTTTGGAATTATACCATTTGCCAGACATAAACAGTAATTAAACTCCAAAAGAGTGCCCTTGTTTTAAGAAATTTTTGAAAATATTCAATGAATAATTACAATCTTGTTTTAAAGAGCATTTTGTGGTGCTTTTCTAACCTCTACATCATCCTCTCTGCGCTAAAATAGTGCTAATGAATAACTCACTAGAAAAATTTAACCGCCTTGTCGATGCCTTGGAAGAGTTACCGACGATCGGCAAGAAATCGGCGAGCCGTTTGGCGTACCATATGGTCATGAAAGACAACTTCTCAGCACTCAAGATCGCCCATGCCATCGAAGATGCTATGAGCGGTCTTAGAAAGTGCCACTCTTGCGGCGGCATGAGTGAAGACGAGCTCTGCTACATCTGCTCAGATGAGGGTCGCAACCATCAGTTACTCGGTATTGTAGAAAATGCTAAAGATATCTTGACCATAGAAGAGAACGGCCTTTTCGAGGGGCGATACTTTGTGCTGGAGTCGATGGAAGAGTACACCATCACCCATCTGCAAGAGATGGTAGCCAGCGGCATAACCGAGGTGGTCTTCGCGCTCACACCGTCTATTGCCAATGATGCCGTCATTCTCTACATCGAAGATAAATTGACTGACTATGATGTGCTATTTACGCGTATTGCCCAGGGAGTTCCTACCGGTGTCAGTCTGGAAAACATTGATATGTTATCCCTTGCACGTGCGCTTGAAGACAGGGTTAGAGTATGATGATCCGTCTATTACTCACGGCAGCTCTGTTTATTCTGAACGGTTGCTCGACTATGGGTCTAAATAGTGACTCGATAGGGGTTGAGACCAAAGAATATGGACAATGTATAGTCAATACAAAAGCATCACCGAGTTTTAACAAAAAAAAGGTGACGTTTATTTGTCAAGAAGATAGAGTATTGCTAGGCGAAGCGTATCAAAAAGATGGCGAAGATGTCATCGATAGTGCTCTCTTGCAGAAAAAAGGTGAAAAGTATCTCATCAAAGACAGAAGCGAGGCAACGGTTGTTCGCGGTCTTCACTCTGTCTGTCAGCTCGAACCTCTAAAAGGCAATGGAAATCAGTCTCTTAAAGGTTACTATTTTGATAGAAAACTAAAAGAGTGTCGACCTTTTACCTGGAGCGGTAAGGGCGGTTTCGTTCCCTTTACGAGTGCAGATGCTTGTGAACAGTACTGTAAACATTAGGCAATACAAAGGACAAAGAAGATGTTTAGTTTTTTTCGTAATCTGATAAAGTCATCTAATCAAATTGTGTATATTCGGTTTACAAGAGACAAAATAAGCTTTTACTACTATCCATCTGATGTGAGGTACGAAGATGAACCTATATTGGCTATCAAGAAGAAGGGAAAAAAAGAGATCGTTAGTGCTGTAGGTAAAGAGATAAAAGATCTAAAACCTGAAGACACTTCGATAGTTCATACTCCCTTTAAACCTTTTTTACCTGAGCCTGAAAATTTTGATCTTGGTGAAAAAGTTATTCGATACCTTATGCAAAAAGGTGCCACATTCAAAGGGTCTTTAGACGCACCTAGAGTCATTATCCATCCTGACAAAAGTTACGTTAGTGAGATGGAAGCGCAGGCTTATAGAGAGCTGGCTTTGAGTGCCGGAGCTAGAGAAGCAGTCGTCTATGTTGGCGATGAACTTTCTGTTGATGAAATAGAAGGTGTTATGCAAAACAGGTAAACATATTAGGGCACCTCTATATAAATTATAGTGGTTTATATTATATATCATTCATAAGGAAAAACATGAGCCAAGAGCTTACACGCGTTGAAGAGATCAAAATAAAGTATGGTGTGAAAAAAAGCCGTATGCCGGCTAAATTAGATTATATTCAAAGTGCCACAGGTCTTTTACTTGCACTTTTTATGTGGGGACACATGCTGTTTGTCTCAAGTATTTTACTCGGTGAAGATGTTATGTATGCCGTTACAAAGATGTTTGAGGGCGAGTTTTTATTTGGGAGCTCTTATCCATTTATTGTCTCTCTGACTGCCGCCTTTATCTTTGCTGTTTTTATTGCACATGCTCTTGTGGCTATTCGGAAATTTCCCGGCAGCTTTAAACAGTATCGTCTCTACCGTGCGCATATGAAACGGATGAAGCATAGTGACACTAACCTATGGTTTTATCAGGTGTTTACAGGGTTTATGATGTTCTTTCTGGGTTCAGTCCATCTCTATATAATCATGACACATCCTGCTGATATCGGGCCCTATGCTTCAAGTGACAGAGTGGTAAGTGACTGGATGGCACCGCTGTATCTATTGCTTCTTTTAGCTGTTGAATTCCATGGTTCTATCGGCTTATATCGTCTTGCCATAAAATGGGGATGGTTTGAAGGTAAGGATGCGAAAAAAAGTCGTAAAAAACTTAAACTTTATAAATGGTTTATCACTATTTTCTTTTTAACACTTGGGCTCTTGTCTTTAGCTGCTTATATCAAGATAGGTCTTGCACACCAGGATAAGGCAGGTGAACGATATGTTCCGGTCTCAGCGATAGCAAAAGGAGCTCAATTATGAAAATAACCTACACAGATGTACTCGTTGTTGGTGGTGGATTAGCAGGGCTTAGAGCGGCTACCGGGGTTAAGCAGAGAGGCCATAACTGTATCCTTTTATCGCTAGTCCCGCCAAAACGTTCTCACTCTGCTGCGGCGCAGGGTGGAATGCAGGCAAGCCTTGGAAACGCTATCAAGGGTGAGGGTGATAATGAAGATGTTCACTTTGAAGATACCGTTAAAGGAAGCGACTGGGGAGCCGATCAAAAAGTCGTGCGTATGTTTACTAATACCGCGCCTAAGGCAATTCGACAACTAACCACTTGGGGTGTACCTTGGACGAGGGTTCGTAAGGGTGATCATCAGGTCGTTATTAATGCTGAAAAAGTCACGATTACTGAAAAAGATGAGGCTCACGGGCTCATCACTGCACGTGACTTTGGAGGTACTAAAAAGTGGCGAACCTGCTATACCTCTGATGGAACGGGACATTCAATGCTTTTTGCTATGGATAATAAGGCACACGAAGATGGGATCGAAGTGCGTGAGCGTATGGAGGCGATTGCGCTGATCCACGAAAACGGCCGTTGTTACGGTGCAGTTGCCAGAAACCTAATGACGGGAGAGTTGGTCGCGTATATCTCAAAGTCTACTGTGATAGCGACCGGTGGTTATGGACGTATCTACAAGGTATCTACAAATGCGGTTATCTGCCAGGGAATGGGTCAGGCAATCGCACTTGAGACGGGTGTTGCAACACTTGGAAACATGGAAGCGATCCAGTTTCACCCAACGGCTATTGTCCCTGTCGGTATCTTGACAACCGAAGGGTGTCGTGGGGATGGCGGCCTTTTGACAGATGTCGATGGCTACCGCTTTATGCCGGACTATGAACCTGAAAAGAAAGAACTTGCAAGTCGGGACGTGGTCAGTCGTCGTATGGTCGAGCATATGCGTAAAGGTAAAGGCGTTAAATCACGATACGGTGACCATCTGTGGTTAGATATCACTATTCTTGGTCGTGAGCATATTGAGAAAAACTTACGTGAGGTAAAAGAGATCTGTGAGAGTTTCTTAGGAATCGATCCGGCTGTTGATCCTATCCCTGTTCGCCCGACTCAGCACTACTCGATGGGTGGAATCAGAACAGATTATCGTGGAGAGAGCCAGACAATGAAGGGGCTCTTCTCTTGTGGGGAAGCGGCCTGTTGGGATATGCACGGTTTTAACCGTCTAGGTGGAAACTCTGTTGCAGAAACAGTCGTTGCCGGTATGCTCATTGCAGAGTATGTGTCAGATTATTGTGATAGCGAGGAGAGCAGTATTGACATCTCAACAAGCCTTATTGAGAGTTTTGTAAACAGAGAACAAGAGAAGTTAAATTACCTTTTTGAGACTAAAGAGAATGCTGAAGATGCATTTGTATTGCGCTCTCGTATGGAAGAGATCATGATGGACAAGGTCGGGATTTTCAGAAATGGAAAAGACTTGCAAGAGGCTGTGGATGAGTTGGAAGAGCTTCTTCTTCGTTCTCGCAATATTGTCGTTAAATCTAACACACAAACGGCTAATCCTGAACTGTTCAATGCCTATAGAACGCAAAAAATGCTAAAACTTGCCTTGTGTGTCGCTAAAGGTGCACTGGAGCGAAAAGAGAGCCGTGGAGCTCACTCAAGAGAAGATTATCCTGAGCGAAATGATGCTGAGTATCTAAATCGTACTATCACAACTTGGCCAGATGAGAATCAGACGATGCCGACAGTTTCTTATGAAGAGATCACTATAGACGACATGGAGCTTCCTCCTGGTTTTAGAGGATATGGAAAAGATATGACTAGGCACCATCCTGATTCCATAAAACGCCAAGAAGAGGTTGATAAGCTACGAGAAGAGCTTGAGGCACAAGGTAAAGACCGATTTGAGATACAAGAGGCTTTAATGTCGTTTAGAGATCTTTTACCGGAGCGTTACCAAGGTATGAATGAACGTCTGTATGAAAAGTTTGAAGGAGAAAACAATGAGTAGCAATCACGAACAAGGACGTATGTTAAAAATCTCAGTCTTGCGTTTCAATCCGCAGATAAAAGGTGATACGCCTCGTGTTGAGACCTTTGAGATAGAAGAAGCACCGGGTATGACACTTTATATTGCGCTTAATGAGATACGTAAACATCAAGATAACTCTTTAAAGTTTGACTTTGTCTGTCGAGCAGGGATCTGTGGTTCATGTTCTATGGTGATCAATGGACGACCGGGGCTTGCTTGTAGAGCACTGACTACAAAGATGGATGCGGATATATCCCTTGCGCCTTTACCTGTGTTTGAACTCATCGGAGACCTTTCTATCAACACCGGAAAATGGATGAGCGCGATGAACAACCGCTTAGAGACCTGGATCCATCACGAAGAGGAAAAAGAGGCCAGCTTTGACATCATGGAAGAGAAGATGGACCCTGATTTGACGGATGAGATCTATGAGCTTGACCGCTGTATTGAGTGTGGCTGCTGCGTTGCCGGATGCGGGACTATCATCATGCGTGAAGACTTTGTCGGTGCCGTCGGTCTGAACAAGATAGCACGCTATCAACTTGACCCGCGTGACAAACGTGATGATGAGGATTATTATAATCTTATAGGCGATGAGAATGGTGTATTTGGATGTATGTCATTAATGGGATGTGAAGATGTCTGTCCGAAGGAGTTGCCACTACAATCAAAGATCGCCTATCTTCGCCGTAAAATGGTTCAGTTGAAAGATAAATAGCGTGATAAAGGATAGCTAGATGAGTTTAGCTAGTGACTATTTTATACTTTATCACGGTCTTCACCTTTCTAAAGAGGAACATATTGAGATCGATAAGAGTCTTGATGCTGAGTGCTTTTTCGAGCTCTCCTCTTTAATCCTCTCTATAAACCGTAAAGATTTTGAAAAGATGTCTGGCCTAAAGAGTTTTCATCGACTTTGTGAAAAACTTACGACTAGGGCTATTGATCATCTAGACGAGCTTTATCATCTGCAATACAGTCTTATAAAGCACTTCCTTTCGCATAGAAGTCAAAACAACCTGGATCATCTTCATCTGAGTTTTAATTATCTTTTAGATGAAGAGATCATTCTTAAAGAGGCACACGAAAAACTTGTCTCTTTGTTTGACCCTTGTGCTTTTAAAGATGAAGAGAAGAGTGAGACAACTGTACATTCACAAGAGCGTGATTTCCATTCTGAAAAACAGGATTTACTTGTTGCTGCCAATGAGCTCAAAGGCTTGTTCGTCGAACAAGAGCCCTTGGATGATATTATAAATTATCTCAATAGTCAAAAATTTTCCATAGGGATCACGGGCGTGATGAATGCAGGTAAATCAACCATGCTGAACGCGCTTATGGGAAAAGAGGTCTTAGGGGTTAGTGTGGTTCCCGAGACAGCAAACCTGACCCTTATAAAATATTCATCAAAGCCCAGTGCAAAGGTCGTCTATTGGGACCGGTCGCAATGGAGAAGAGTAGAGCAGAGTGCTAAAGAGATCAAGGCTATGGCAGGCTTTGTTCAAGAGACCCAGGCGTATTTTAAAGAGGAATTAGATGAATATATCTTAGAAAGTTCGCGTGAAGATGAGATTGACATCGAGGAGCTAAGTGAATACACATCAGCATCTGCCAGTTCTAAAAGGTGCAACCTTGTCAGGCATGTAGAGTTGGGCTCTGAACTTCATTTTTTACATGACGGTATTGAGATCGTGGACACTCCTGGGCTTGACGATATTGTCATTCAGCGTGAAGAGATCACGAAAGAGTATGTCGCTCAGTGTGATCTGATGATCCATCTTATGAATGTCTCTCAAAGTGCGACTTCTAAGGATATTGAGTTTATCGTCGATGCACTTCTTTATCAGAACATCACAAAGATCTTAATCGTCATCACACGAGTAGATACGGTCAGTGCAGAGGATGTAAAAGAGGTGATACAGTATACGAAAGAGTCTATCACCTCACAGCTTCACAGAGTCAATGCAGAGTCTAAACTCGACTTTATCCTTAAAAATCTTCACTTTATCGCACTCAGCGGAAAGATGGCACTGCTTCACAGGACAGGAAAATCACAAGAAGCTCTAGATGCTGGATACACGCTAGAGCAGAGCGGGATTACAGAAGTAGAGTCCTACTTAAAGCAGACACTCTTCTCAAATGAGAGTGAGAAAAGCGCCCTCATTATCCGATCGGCAAAAAACCGTCTCTCTAAGGCTGTAAAGAGTTCTCTGGACTCTTTTAGATATGAGCTCACACTGCTCTCTAAGTCAGAAAATGAACTCCAAGTTGAGCTTGAGATTATGATGGTTAAAAAGAGCAGGGAGTCAAAAAGAGTTGAAGCCTTAAGAGAGCAGATCAGTGCATATGAAGAAGAGTTTTTGCACTTTTTGGACGCCAAAGCGCTGTTTTTGGATAAAGAGTTAAACAAGCTCCAAACTCTTATCAAACAGCGTCTGCTTGATGAGACAAGATATTGCCTTGAAAAAGAGAAAAAACGTCCAACAGACAGCCGTGTAAAAAGCATCATCGAGACAGCGCTTAAGCATGGACTCATCGATATTATCCGGGATTATCGTTATACGTTTATACAAAGATCTAATAAGATCGAAGAGGCCCTTTTTACTCAATACAGAGATCTGTTTGATAAGCCAAAAGAGAGTGAAGAGCTCTTTTCTAACAGCTTTGACAAGGGCTTTGTGACCAGCAATAATGAGGTCCTTGTCAACAGACTGACAAAGCTTCTTTCACGTAGCTCGATCAAGACACTTGCTAAGGTCGATCAGGAGATGATAGCCGTTATAAAAGAGGAGTTTGTCTATCTTGAAGAGCTGATAAAAAGCAGAGCAGGCACAGTGAGTAGAAGCCTTTTGAAAACGTTTTTTATCAGACTGAAAAGCCCTATACAGACCTTGTCTCAAAGATTGAAATCAGATGAAGGAGTTCTGCGAAAGCAGTTGATCTCCGTTACAGAAGATGAGTCCTCACACTCTGATCGGTCTTTAGCGCTTCACAAAAAGATCAAGATGATTGAGATGATTGCTAAAAGGTGTAATGTATGAGACATCTAAAAGCTTTTGTCCGTGAGTATAAAGAGCAGTTTGTAGAAGAAGAACATTTTGACACGAGTATCACAGGCCAGATAAAGTCGGTACAAAGGGCCCTTCTAGACGAGAGGTTTCATCCCTCTGTGCAACTAAAGGTTCTCTTTGACAAGCTGCTTCGCCGTAGTAAATACCCTATGGAAGTCGCTATCGTCGGACAGTTCTCTTCGGGAAAATCCACCTTTTTAAATGCCTTGCTGTCAAAAGATGTCTTGCCTACTGGAATCACTCCTGTGACCTCAAAGGTAAACTACATCAATTACGCAGATGAGTATAAGCTCAAGGTGACCTATAAAAACGGAGCAGAGGAGTATCACGCGCTAGAGCGCATATCACGCTTTACCGATCAAAGAGAATCGGTTGAAGATATAAAATACCTCACCCTTTATGCGCCTATGGATATCTTGCGCGACATCTCTTTTGTGGATACTCCTGGACTTAACTCACAGTCTCTTGGTGATACACAGAGTACAAAGAAGATCTTGCGTGATGTGGATGGTATCATCTGGTTGACACTTATCGATAATGCGGGAAAAGAGAGTGAGGCAGAGGTTCTGGAAGAATATCTGGAAAACTTCAAAGAGAAGTCGCTGTGTGTCCTCAACCAAAAGGACAAGTTCTCTGCTGAGCAGATAGAAACGACACTGGCGTATATTACTGCAAAGTTTTCCCCATTTTTTGCCGAGGTCGTCCCAATCTCCGCAAAGCAAGCCTTAGAGTCAAGGGTGCATCAAAAAGAGGTCTTAAGGGATAACGCTCTGCTTGAGCTTCAGAACTCTTTTAAAGCGCTCAGCGCCTCACATACACAGGATGAAGATCTTGGCTTTTTTAACAAAGAGTATGAAAGATTTCACAAAACAATCCAGAAGATAGAAGAAGCGGATAACTCAAACAACCTAACTCTTATGCAAGAGTCAAACATCTCTCAGGTGCTTGAGTTCATAGAAGGTACCATCCGCCCTCAAGCCAGAGAGGCAAAGGCCTATGCCATAAAGAAAGATCTCAGCTCCTTATGTGACATCCTACTGGGCGAGTATGAGACTATTCTAGGTGTGTATGAGAGCCTAGAGAAGATCTTGCGCCATAATGAGGATAAGATACTCAGAGCCTTTGATAAGGTCTATCTAAAGCACTCTCAGTCACTCTATACGACCTACGATAAGATAGAGATGGTCTTAGAGACAATAGCACAGAGCATCTATGAGAACATCAAGACACGACAAGAGACAAGATATCAAGAAGAGAAGGGCATACTTGGGCAAAAACAGATCAAGCCGTATGAATATGAGGCACTCTACGTAGACCAAGAGGCCATCATGCAAAAGCTTTTTTATGAGAGCCAGTATATAGACAAACAGATCAAAGCTGTCATAGGCTACTTTAAAAACATAGAGACAGATAGCTCGGAAGACCTTAGAGATGTATTCAGGATATTAAAAAATGCGGTTCAAGTCTGGCAAGAGCCGTATGAGCATATCAACAAACACCGTGAGATCGCCTCTGATCTAGAGTTTGCCAATACAAGGCAGTTTGTAGCAAAGGTGTATGAAAACGTTCTTCTCGCCTATCATCGCTCTATCTTGGGAAATATCTCTGATGTGCATAAACAGTTTGCTTTTTTTGATGGAAACCTAAGTTCCTCATATAAGCAGCTAAGTCATGAGAGTATCTTTATGGTTAAAGAAAAGATAGACAAGCAGATCAAGATGTATATAAACGATCCTCTTAAGTACACTATCAATGGACCGAGTTATGAATCTATCTTGGAGATTGTAAAAAACAACTTCAGCTTTGAGAAGACAGAAGCCTTCTTAAGTTCCAGACGAAACTATCTCTATAAGATCATAGAAAGTTCAAAAGCACAATTTGAAGAGATCAATAGTGATAGGATAGACTATATTGTTTCCAATAAACAGGGTGTTATTGGGAAGATTGAGGGTATTGAGAAGGTTAAGGGGAGCATTGAGGGGGAATAAGGTTTAAGTTGATATTTTATTTACTTTCCTCGTTCCCATCGAGACGATGGGAACGAGGAGTTTTCTGCTTTGTGCACGCAGAGAAGAAAACTGATATAACCTCTACTAAAGACATTCAAAAGAAATATAAGGGTCTGGAAAATTCAATCAAAAAGTGATAAAGTTTATAGGAAAAATATAAAAAGAGAGAAAAAGAAGAGGGTGTATCACCGAAGTGATACATGGTGTAGATTAAACGAAATCTACTTTTGAAACGTGATGTTTTAGACCAAGCTCTGCAGCTGAACAGCCTAGTGCAAGACCGATCATCTGCTGCATGTGTAGAACAGGAAGCTTGACTTCACGGCCGATTGCTACAGACGCGTGGTGGTACTGCGTATCTAGCTTAAGGTGACAAAGAGGACATGGTGTGACCATCCAGTCAGCATTGTTGTCCATTGCACCGGCAAGAGCATTACCCGTTAGAGTAGCAGCTGTTTTTGGTGCTTGAAGTTCTGCGTGGAAACCACAACATTTGTTCTTCTCGGCATAATCAACATTGACACCGCCACACGCAACGATAAGATCGTCGAGTGAAGTAGGGTTGTAAGGATTTTCCGGCTTATTGTGAGATTCGTTTTGAAGCTCAGAAGGGCGGATGTTGTGACAACCGTAAAATGGCGCAATGTTAAACTGGCTAAGAGGCTTAACAACCATCTCTTTGATCTTATCAAGACCGAAGTCATCGATGATCGCATAGAGAAAGTGTGTTACCAGTGAGGTGCCTTTGTACTCAAGACCCACTTCGCCAAGCTTTTCGTTAACACGTGCTTTTAACTCAGCATTGTTATCGAGACGGTGCTTTGTCATAGCCGTGTTAAGCTGACATGTATTACAGATCGTTACCATAGTAAGACCATGCTTTTCAGCGTATGCAATGTTACGAGCATTAAGCACTAGCGACAAAAAGTCATCGTAATCTTGAAGGTGAGACGCACCACAACAAGAAGCTTCTGTAAGCTCTATAAGCTCGATGCCAAGTTTTTCGGCAACAGCCAATGTTGACATCATCTGTTCAGGTGTTGACTCTTTTGCAGTACAACCCGTAAATAGGGCATATTTTAATTTAGACATACCTGACTCCTAATATTTCGTTGTTGAAGATGATTTGATAAGTTTTTGGATCTCATCAAGATTATCAGATTTTGGCATGTTCCATGGAAGAATGATCTTGCCTTTTTTAAACATCTTAAGAGCAACCGGTACGTGTTTAAGAACACCAATATTTCCTTCAGAATAACGAACAAGTTCACCCTCGTCAAGAAGACCATGTTTCTTGATAGAGTGTGCAAAACCGACTGCATGTCTCTCAGCAACAGGGTTTTTATACACTTTGTCCTGGAATATCATTTGGTGAAGTTTAGTGATCTTGTCGATAGGATTGATCTCTTTTGGACATGCTTCTGCACATTCAAAACATTTGACACAGTCCCAAACACCTTGATCTGGTTGAGCGACCTCTTCAAGACGATCGATGTGTGACTCATCACGAATATCTGCTTCAAAACGGTATGCTTTAACAAATGCAGCTGGTCCAATAAACTGCTCATTGATTTCGACAACAGGACAGGCATAATGACAAGCACCACACTGGATACAAAGGTCTGCTTCCATAATACGGTCGTTCTCTTCGATAGAAACGACACACTCCATCTCAGGATGCTCAATGATCTCACTGTCTAAGTAAGGTTTGATTTGAGCGTGTTTTTCCCAAAAATCAGATTTGTCAATGATCATATCTTTTATAGCACGTTTGGTACTTTGTGGTTCGATCACCAACTCATCACCAAAAGTATTTGTTAGTTCATGCAGGTTCATCTTACATGCAAGTGTAGCTTTGCCATTGACCTGAATAGCACAAGCGCCACAGATCCCATGACGACAGCTTCTTCTGTAAGAGAAGCTTCCGTCAATATCCCATTTAATACGGTCTAAAATGTCTAAGACTACCTCTTCAGAGGTAACTTCCATTTTGTACTCTTTGTACGTTGGCAGATAGTCGGTCTCAGAGTTAAAACGAAATACTTTGAATGTGACATCTTTTGTTGTTATTGAATTATTATCCACGTCGTCTCCTTAGTATGTTCTTGCTTTAAGCTCATGTTTGCCAAGAACGACATCCATGTAGTCAAGTGAGATATTGCCCTCATCATCCATGTAAGCCATAGTGTGTTTAAGGAAGTTCTCATCATCACGCGTTGTATAATCTTCACGGTAGTGAGCACCACGGCTCTCTTTACGGGCCAATGCACTTTCAACGATAAAGAGTGAATAGTCAAGCATGTGACCAAATTCGATCGCCTCTTGAAGTTCAGTGTTGAAAATTTTGGATTTGTCATCAATACGAATATTTTTATAACGTTCGCGAAGTGCTTTGATATTGGCAACTTGTTCTTTGAGAGTCTCTTCTGTACGGAATACGCCAGCGTTGTCAGTCATACCCTGTTGAAGTTCATGACGAAGGTGAGGGACACGTTCTGTACCGTTATTAGTCAGAACCCATTCGATCTCAGCATTCATACGATCAGCGTCAGCTTCTGTTGCAACTTTAAGTTTGATGTCATCAATGTCGTTAACCATAGCTTTACCGACATAACGGCCAAAAAGAAGCGCTTCAAGAACAGAGTTGGCACCAAGGCGGTTTGCACCATGAACACTCACACATGCACACTCACCGGCAGCGTAGAAACCTTCTACAAGTTCTGTGTTGTTCTTACGAACATGACCATTGATGTCACAAGGGATACCACCCATAGAGTAGTGTGCCGTTGCAGAGATAAGGATCGGCTCCTTGATCATGTCTAGACCCAAGAACGTGATCGCAAGGTCACGAAGCTCAGGGAGGCGTTCCATAATAAGATCTGCACCAAGGTGAGTCAGGTCAATAAAGACAGCATCTTTACGCGGACCAACACCGCGACCCTCACGGATCTCTTGGATAATCGCACGTGCAACAACATCACGAGATGCAAGTTCCATTGCATTTGGTGCGTATTTTGTCATGAAACGTTCGCCTTCAGAGTTGAACAGTTGTCCACCTTCACCGCGAGCAGCTTCAGAGATTAGAACACCATTACCAGAAAGACCTGATGGGTGGAACTGTACAAACTCCATATCTTCGAGTGGAAGGCCATGACGCGCAACGATAGAGAGACCATCACCGGTATTTGCATGTGCATTAGAGTTGATCTTGAATGAACGTGCATAACCACCTGTTGCAAATAAAACAGATTTCGCATTGATGATGACTCTTTCCATATTACGAATATTGAAGGCAACAACACCGTAGGCTTTGCCATCTTCATAAAGGATGTCAGCTGCATACCACTCATCCCAGAAGTCAACACCTTCACGGAAAGCTTGTTCATAGATAGTCTGTAGCAGTGTAAGACCCGTACGGTCTTTTGCATAACAGGCACGTGGAGATGATTGGCCACCAAATGGGCGCTGTGCGATCATTCCGTTCTCTTGACGACTAAAGACCGCACCCATGCGCTCTGCCCAGCGAATAGTCTCCGGAGCATTTTTACACATAAACTCAACAGCATCTTGATCTGCTAGGTAGTCAGACCCTTTGACCGTGTCAAATTCGTGAAGTTCAATACTGTCTTCGTCACTAAAAGCAGCATTGATACCACCTTGGGCCGCACCTGAGTGCGAACGAAGCGGGTGGAGCTTTGTGATAACTGCAACTTTTTTACCAGCTTTTTGTAGTTCGCGTGCCGCTGCATTACCAGCAAGTCCCGCTCCAACAATTACTGCATCATAAGTATGAATAGTAATACTCATTAACCGTCCTTAAATAGAGTGTACATAAAGCACTTCCATCTCATCTAACATTGTGTGCATATTAGATCAATTGGAAGTGTCCATAATAAAAGGCGATTATAGCGTTTAATCACATGAATATTATTAAAGGTAAAAAGAGATGGGGTAAACTGACGCTATTTGCGTGTCAGTTAGTAAGGAGTGTGAAAATAAGTAGCAATTATCTAAAGGGCACCTCTAAAAACCCTAGTTAGTCTCAGCGATAGAGAGAAATTCATAATCAAGGCGGTACTTGAAAGCCTAGCCATAGTTAAGCTGAGAAGTATCAACGCAGAGTATGTGTTTCTCTCTATCGCCCGAAGGGAGGGAAGAAGAAGCACGATTTTCGCCTTTTTTTCTTATCAACTTAGCTACGGCTAAGCATCAAAGAAAGAAAAGACAAGTCTCATACTTCTTCTTCCCTCTGAGACTGACTAGGGTTTTTAGAGGTGCCCTTATGCTACTTTAAAGCGGTAGTTTTGTCGCGAAGTTGCGCAATGCGGTTACCACCATGTTGAATTGACATAGAGAGTACTTTGTTGGCTTTTGTGAGTACTTCATCCAGGTTTTGTGTTGACATCTTTTGAACAAAACCACCGCTTAACGTCACAGTGAGGTTTTTACCGTCTGAGGTTTTAAAAGATGTCTCTTCAACACTTTTGCGAATGAGTTCACAGTCATTTATAGCACTTGTTTTATCTTGACGAGAAAGTAAGATGGCAAATTGATTATGATCTAAGCGACCGATCACATCATTGTGTTGACGGTAAAGGGAGAGCATAAAGCTCACTTTTTTCACTAGTGCTTCTGAAAAATCTTGTGAATATTGCATCTCCAAATCACTGAGTTTATCAATTGCAAAAACACAGATAGCGGTGTAGTTACCAAGTTTTTGACTCTTTTTCTCGCCATACTCATGCATAAAACCTTTGTAACTGCTGATGCCAGTCACACTGTCAAGGTAAGCTGGGTTTTTCGTTGCAGATGTTTTAGTCGTGCGACCCATGCGCTTAGAGATAGAATCAGCTTCCAATGTAGAAAACGCTGTTGCTTCATCTTGCTCAAATATATTTAAGGTCCTAACATCACCCTGGATTTGAGCAAGACGACGCGAGGCCCAAAAAGCACTAAACGAGATCAATAGAAGAAGCGCGACAATGAGACCCATCTGTACAAGGAAACGCTTCTTTTCATAAACGATGTTCTGTGATGTGATCGTATTGATCTGTGTCATCAAGAGGTTGTAGCTCTTTGTAAATTGCTCTTTACGTGTCTGAAGCTCCTCTTCACTTATTTGCTCTTGTGTATACCATTCTCCAGCAGCAACATTAAAGTCATTAATAGCATATTGAAGTTTTGAAAGCTCATTTTGATAATTACCTGCTTTTGAATACTTATTGATATAGTCATATTCATAAAAGCCTGAGAGGGCATTACTCTCATGTCGTAACATTGTGTTCTTACCACGATATTGAATATTTGAAAGATCCAAGTCATCTCGACCAAGGTTATAAACGGCAGTTGCTATATCTTTCTCATTTTGCAAGTTTTCCAACTTGTAAAAAGATGTGTATTCACTTACAATCACGACTGCTAGGAGTGTAACCAGTAAAAACATTAAAGTGTAAAGAGATTTTATAGTGCCAAAAATCTTGTAGATTGAGATTTGCATTATGGACCTTATATCAGGATGTTAGTTTGTGTTTAAGAACATTTTATTGTGAATGGGGTTAATTGAGACTTAAATAAAAGTTATATCTCTTTGTTATTGCATTATTAAACGACTATGTAAACATCGAAAAATAGGATAAAATACAAATAAAAAAGAAGAGATGTGAACGTCGAAAGTTATTTTATCAAACTTTTTTCAGACCATACAAGCCATATTGGTGATGATGGTGCCATTATTGGACGGCAGGTCTTTAGTAATGATGCATTCTGTGAGAATGTCCATTTTAGGCGTAATTGGATGACACTGCGCCAAATCGCTTATAAATCGATGTTAATAAACATCTCTGACGCTATAGCGATGAATGCAAAACCGCAATACGCACTCCTGAGTGTAGCTATTCCATCTCATTACACCTTGCACGACCTAAAAGAACTCCACGCAGGATTTCAAGAGGCAGCAACTGAGTATAACCTTGAGATCATTGGCGGAGATACTGTCTCCAACAGTAAGCTTGATATCTCAATTACAATTGTCTCCAACACTGATACTCCGCTTCATCGTAAAGGCCTCAAAAATGGTGATCTCCTGGCGTATACCGGTACATTAGGTAAAAGTGTCAGAGACCTGCGCTATCTCTTAAGTGGCGGCAAGGTCCACTCAAAATCCAGATTTGTCCGTTTTGGTCTACGCAGAGAGTTTATTGCAGATGCAACTAGGTCTCTCTCTTGTGGCATGGATATTTCCGATGGTCTTGGCAGTGATCTTGAGCGGCTTCATAGCTTAAATAGGGTAGGATTCCACTTTAATAAACC
>JBATWM010000032.1:0-6479 GCA_049672605.1 Sulfurimonadaceae bacterium | reverse complement strand
GCATGAAGCCTAATGACTTCAGACTCAAGTCTGTTTTTGGAGAGGTTGAGGGTACCAATGTTGTTGACTGGCCTATAGATTATGAGACGATGGAACCTTACTATACTAAAGTAGAGGAGGTTGTCGGTGTCTCAGGAAAAATGGTTGAACACCCTTACCGCGAACCGCGGTCAACAGCAGACTACCCGTACCCTCAAACATGGGAACACCCTATTGCCGACTGGATCGATGCGTCCTGCGCAAACCTCGGCTACTATGCCATGCCGACACCACGTGCCATCCTTCCTTATGATGCAATGGGCAGAAGAGGGTGTTCGTACTCCAATCTATGCGGCAGTTACGGCTGTGCAACCGGCGCAAAAAGTCATGCCAAGTCTGCACTGCTGGACAGAGCGGTCAGAAGCGGAAATTGCGAGATCTTGCCGGGCTCGTTTGTCTATAAGATCGAAAGCAGCGGCGACAGTGCTAACGGTGTCCACTACTATGACAAAAACGGTGACAGCCACACCGTTGAAGCTAAGATCTATGTCTTGGCGGCGCAAGCCATAGAGAGTTCGCGTCTGCTGCTAAACTCAAAAAGTGTTGACTATCCAAACGGCTTGGCCAACAACAGCGGTCTGGTCGGTAAAAACCTGATCTTCTCGGCAGGTGGAACCGGCAGCGGCCGTCTCAACTTTGAGAACCTTCCAAAAGAGAGGCAGGAGTCACTGCTGCTTCAAGGTGCCTTCGTCAACCGTTCACTCCAAGACTGGTATGAGTATGACGAAAAAGATAAGCATCTCAAAGGCGGCACCATCGACTTTTTATTTGAACATGCCAATGCCATCCCCAGAGCCTTGGACCAGGTCTATGACGACAACGGCGACCTTCTCTGGGGCAAAGCACTCTCCAAGAGTCTGCACCACGCCTTTGCGCGTTCCCGCGTTATGACCTTTGAGGTCTTTAATGACTGGATGCCGACGGACAACTGTTTTGTGAGCGTCGACGAAGATGTCAAAGACAAGTGGGGCATGCCTGTCGGCAAGCTCCGTCTTTACGGCCACCCGCAAGACTTGAAAGTCGGGCGGCACCTTGCTGACAAGGCTGTGAAAGTTTTAAAAGATCTCGGCTGCGAAGATATTACCACCAGCATCTCCGACTCTCCGCCGCCAAACCTTGTTGCCGGAGGCTGCCGTTTTGGTACCGACCCCGCAACGTCCGTTCTTGATGTCAACTGTAAAGCACACGAGGTCAGCAACCTCTATGTCACCGATGCCAGCTTTATGCCGACCGGGGGCAGTGTTCCCTACACATGGACCATCTACGCCAACGCTTTCCGCGTTGCAGACAAGATTTTAGAAAGGTTGAAAAACAATGTTTAATGCTATCAAAAACAGAGTCAAAAAGATTGCTGACGAGACAAAAGAGGCCTTTTACGAAGGGCTGAATGAAGAACCGACCGAACAAGAGATCATTGAAGCTTATAAGTTATTAGGTCTCTCCAAAAAGGCCAGTTTTGAAGAGGTCAAAACACAATTCAAACAACTCACCAAGCTCTACCACCCCGATACCAAGTCAAATAGTGATTCTGAACAGTTTATACGCATCAAAGAGGCCTACGATGTGTTAAAATCACATTATAAAAAATAAAGCTAGTGTTTAATCGAGTGCGGTTCACTGCACGTGAGCCTTCTCTGACAAGAACCAACAGTTCAGTGCAGTGAGGCACTAAATGCCAAGTCGTGAGAAAACTTAGCGTTAGCGTAGGCAAAGGAATACAATGAGTAAAAAAGCAGTCTGTATTATGAGCGGCGGGATGGACTCGACCTTGGGTGCCTACCTGATGAAAGACAGAGGCTATGAGATCATCGCGGTCCATTTCAACTATGACCAGCGTACCGAAAAAAAAGAGCGCGAAGCCTTTCATGCCATCGCCGACACCATCGGTGCGACCAACAAGTACGACCTCGACATCGGCTTTTTTAAAGAGCTTGGTGCCTCTGCTCTGACGGACAAAAACATTGATGTGCCGACCGGCGGTGTGGAAGAGGGTGTTCCCGTAACCTACGTCCCTTTTCGCAACGGTATCTTTCTAAGCATGGCGGCGGCTATCGCAGAAAAAGAGGGTGCAGAAGTGATCTGTATCGGTGTCGTCGAAGAGGACAGCAGCGGTTACCCGGACTGTCGGGAGTCCTACATCAAGAGTATGCAAGAGAGTATTAACCTCGGCACCAAAGATACGACCAACATCACCATCGAGATGCCGCTAGTGCGTCTGAGAAAATCAGAGATCGTTCAAGAGGCGCTCAGACACCATGTTCCGCTTGCCTTGACATGGAGCTGTTATAAAAACGAAGATAGAGCCTGCGGTGTCTGTGACAGCTGTCGTCTACGTCTTAACGGTTTTAAGATCGCTGGCGTCAGAGACCCTATTGACTATGAAATTGATTAATTACTATATAGTAAATTATTGAGTATATATGTCTAAAGAACGCCTGGATCACCCCTTTGATGCTATTGTTGATGAGAACTCCAAAGTGCTGATACTCGGTTCTTTTCCAAGCATCAAGTCCTTTGAGGAGAACTTCTATTACGCTCACCCCAGAAACCTCTTCTGGCCCATTATGGAGAGCATCTTTGAGGTTACGCTCACTACCAATGAGGAGAAGCGAGCCTTTGCATTAGAGAAGGGGATCGCTATGTGGGACGCCTACGGTTCACTGCGCCGTGAAGAGGGCAACTCGAGTGACTCTAACCTCAAAGATCTTCTCCCCAACGACTTTTATACCTTTTTCAAACAACACCCGAAGATCAAACACATCTTCTTTACGGGTCGCAAAGCGATGGATGGGTACAAAAAGCACTTCAGTGACATCGACATCCCGACAACGCTGCTCCCTTCAACATCTCCGGCGCATGCTGCCATGAAGCGAGAAGCGAAAGAGCGTCATTACCGCGTTATCAAGGAGACACTTGACAACTAGGTACAGCTATAAAGGCTTTGAGATCGAACATATCATCAGACCGAGGATGAAAAACATCTATTTTCGTATCACTGACAGCGGCGAGGTAACGGTCAGCTCTTCGAAGATCAGTAAAAAGAGGGTCTTTGAGCTCATAGACGAAAAAGAGTCATGGATTGCTAAAGCACTTCAAAAGGTCTCAGAGAAGCCAAAACTGGTAAAAGGTAAAGAGATCCTCTATTTTGGTGAGACCTACCCCTTGGAGTACCACCCACAGTTTGCAGGTTTAAAACAGAAGTGCGACAGCAGTGCAGAAGAGCAGATAGACACACACTATCATAACTTCTACAAGAGAGAGGCGCAGAGCTACCTGCAAGAGCGCTTGGACCACTTCTCAATCATCATGGGTCTCACACCAAAAGAGATGAAACTGCGCCGTATGAAACGCCAATGGGGCAACTGCCGAAGCAGCGGCGTCATCACCTTCAACATCCACCTCATACAGACCCCAAAAGAGTGCATAGACTACGTCGTCGTCCACGAACTAGCCCACATGATCCACATGAACCATTCAAAAGCATTTCACACACTTGTAGAACAGTATCTACCTCAGAGCAAAGAGAAGAGGACGCTGTTGAAACGGTTTAGTGCGTCGCTATAACAGAACAGGGTGTTCTATTAAGTCCTCTTTTAAGACTAAGTCGTATAAAATGTACACCAATAAAGAGTTATGATTACATATACAGAAGTAGAAAATGGCTAAATTTTATAAATATAGAAACTTTGATGATTTGTCACTTACACCTGATAAACATTTCACAAATAAGATTATTTTAAACTCATCATTATATTTTTCTCCTATCAAAGATTTTAATGACCCTTTTGATTGTAAATTATCATATAGACAAGAATATTCTAAAAAAGAAATTCGTGAATTTTTCATTCAATATTTAAATAGAAATCCAGGTACCTTTAGGTTAAAGGATTTAATTAAAAGGTATGGACAAAAACAAGATTTTATAGACTTTCAAAATCAATCAACTCAAAAATTAATTGATAAAATTGGCATTCTTTCTTTATCAACCAATCCAAACAGTGTATTGATGTGGTCTCATTATTCTCATAATCACACGGGCTTAGTTTTTCAATACACAAGAGCTGAAGATTCCGAATGTTTTGATATGTTTCATAAAGTTGATTATTCTGAAAAATATGACCTATTATCATATGTTGAAGAAGATAAAATAGAGATAACAAAGCTAATGTTAACAAAACATAAGGATTGGTCATACGAATCTGAGTTTAGAGTTATAGACATGCACTATCAAGGTGAAAAAAAATTTCAAAAGAAGGAATTAACTAGAATAATTTTTGGAGCACTTGCAAAAAATACTGATATCAGTAAAATGATTAAATTGTGTAAAGCTAATGGTTTTGAACATGTAAAGTTTAGTCAAGCTGAACTATCTATAGGGGAGTTTTCTATAAAGTTTAGAGAGTTCTTTCCATAAACAACTAAGTTAAGATCATAACAAGTACGAGGAACGCAATAATCTACCGCAAGCGGAAAATTATCGCTCACGATAAACGTTACACGTTCTTCATTCCTGTCGTGGAAATCGATTCTTCAACCCAATCCCATTGACAACCTAACCGATATAATACGCAACATATATTTAGATGAACAGCCAGAAGGAAAATCATGCAACATCTACCAAACTGCCCGGAATGCGGCAGCGAATACACTTATGAAGATGGTGAACTGCTTGTCTGTCCTGAATGTGCGTATGAATGGTCTGTGAACGTAGAAGAAGAGGGCAGTTTTACTATTAGAGATGCTAACGGTACAGTACTCCAAGACGGCGACAGCGTCACAGTTATTAAAGACCTTAAGATCAAAGGCAGCTCATCGGTGATCAAAGTCGGTACCAAAGTCAAAGTCGGAAGACTGCTGGACAAGCCGAACCATAACATAGACTGCAAGATACCGGGTATTGGGGAGATGGCTATTACAGCTGCGTTTGTAAAAAAGGCTTAAGCCTTTAGTCGTTGCTTGCTCGCTCTCCGGAAGGGCTGATAAACTGATCGTTTAGCCCTTGGATGGTCATTTGACTCTGGTCGATCAACTTCTCAAGTGATCTTTTATCTTTTTTACCCCAACTTTTTAACGTAGGACCGATGATAGGCTTCCACCATCTGGTGTTGTGTCTGATGGCACGTGCTACATCAGGGTCTTTCTCTTCCCATTTTTTTGCGACATGGTTCGTTACAAGTCTGCGAAGAGAGAAGTGTGTATATAGACCTATTAGTGAGACACCGGCCAAAGCAACTGTCAGCACAGTCATAGATGCACTTAGAAGACCGGACTGCGCTTCTAAATAGAAAAGAGCACCCGCCAATAGAACTACGACGGTCATGTCAGCAAGGAAAACATTACGACTCCACTTTTGCAGGGCTTCGTGCAGGGAGTTGAGTTTGTCATCTTTTAGCGTTCTAGCAATATCTTGCAAGGCTCTGACAATACGATAAGCACGTTCAGTACCTACCTTGTCAATGCGACTTAAAATACGTGTCATGTCCGCATCTTTTTTCTTCGTTAAACGTTCTTTTACAGACGCATCATCAATGTGTGCCATCGACTTTTCGTTAAAGATCGTATAGAAACTCCCTGAGATAAGGCCTTTTTGTGCCATCGCTCTCTGCCAGGCACCTATGACATCTTCAAGGTTGTCTTCGTGTGCCGTTGTATCGATCTGGTTAAGCACATAGAGGACCTTGTCGGCATCAGTATGGCTCATTGCTGACTTGACCAGCTGATCAAGCGTGTCACGCATGGCACCCGGTTCAGGGTGTCTTGCATCGAAGAAGATGAGGACAAGGTCTGACATGTCAATGATGTGGCTTGTCAGACGCAAAATGGTGTCACGCTGACTGTCAGCATCAAAGCCCGGAGAATCTATGAGTATCTTTCCCTTCAGCGCGTCTGTCTTGACCGTCTTTAGCTGCAGATACTGGTTGACCCTGTCACCTTCGCCATCTTGAACCTTGTCGACCTCTTCACTGACATTGTAAAAAGGAAAACGCGGGTCTGCATCCAGCGCCATACCTGGCAATGTTATAGGCTCACTGCTTTTACCATAGCAGAGTGCCGTAAACTTGTCATCTACTGCCTGATTACCGCTTGTCTGGACTTTTTGACCGATATAGTCGTTGATAAAGGTCGATTTACCGGCAGAGAAGGTACCTAAAACAGAGATCAGCGGCCACCAGGAGATATGGCTCGTATAACTCTCATTAGGAGCAAGAAGACCTGTTTTATGACCGACCTTATCCAAGACGATGTATTTGTCTGTGATGTCAAGCAGAAGAGGGTTCTCTTCGGAAAGGTGTTGTTTGAGTCTGTCATATCGTTCTTGAAGTGTCATTTAGTATGATCCTTTGTATATTTTATTATACCAAGAATGTAGCGCACTAGTTGTTTTTTATCAGCCCTCCGCGGTTGTAGCGGCTGGACAGATTCCACAACAGCCAGCCGCT